>CAZFVS010000001.1:0-34399 GCA_964522265.1 uncultured Gammaproteobacteria bacterium
GTTAAGGAACCAGGGTTAAGAACCCGCGGACTTTAGTCCGCGGAGTGTTCCGTTGTTGTCCAGTTTTCATCTATACCTCCTTTCAGTTCAGATAATGATTTAATTCCGGCAATTTTAAATGCCGCTTTAATATATCTGAGACCCTTAATTCTAACTGAAAGGTGTATACGATCCGCTAGCTCACCTACAATTTAAGATTGACAAATTCCGTATCGATACGCTAGGATTGGGGGGTGGTTGAAGTAAAAAATATCGCTGAAAACTATTTTACCCAACTGAAGAGTGCAATTGAACAGATAAATCCCGCTGATATACAAGAAATTGCAGATATTTTATATAAAGCATACCAAGATGGAAAAACTATTTATCTGATAGGCAATGGTGGTTCTGCTTCAACATCTTCCCATATTGCGATAGATATAGGCAAAGGAACTTTAAATAACTTCTATGATAAAAAAGAAAAAAGAATTAGAATCATTGCACTAACTGATAATGTTGCAGCTATCACAGCTATTTCAAATGATCTTTCTTATGAGGATATATTTGTTGAGCAATTACATAATTTGATCAATCCCGGAGATATAGTGATTGGTATAAGTGGTTCTGGTAATTCGCCAAATATTATAAAGGGCTTAATGCATGCAAAAGCTGAAGGGGCAGTTACAATAGGCTTTTTAGGGTTTCATGATGGAGGCAGGGCTAAAGAATTTGTAGATTTTGATATTACAATTCAAAGTAAACATTACGGGGTGATTGAAGACCTGCATATGAGTTTAGGGCATATTTTAACGGATTGTTTAGCGTATATGAAAAAACAAGAGAGAACGAGAAACTCTAAAAATAATCCTAAATTACAAACGGCAAATTAATATTTAAGTTTTTGGTAAATGATAAAAAACAGAGCGGTTTTTTTGGACAGGGATGGAACAATTATTGAGCAGGTAGAATATCTTTACAGGTTGAAGGATTTAAAGGTACTTCCTAAAGCAGCTCATGCAATAAGATTTTTGAATAAATTTAAAATCCCGACAATAGTTATCACAAACCAGCCGGTTGTATCAAAATGAATGATAACTGAAAAAGGGGTTGTAAAAATCCATCAAAAATTACAGAAAATTTTAAACGGGTTTAATGCAAAAATAGATGAGTTTTATTTTTGTCCTCATCATCCGGATGGGGATGTTAAAAAATATAGAATAATTTGTGAATGCCGAAAACCCTGCACTGGTCTTTTAAAAAAATCTGCTGAAAAATTTAATATAAAACCTAAAAACTCATTTATGATTGGGGATTCATTCAGGGATATAGAAGCAGGAAAAAATTTTGGCTGCAAAACAATTGCAGTTAGATGTGGTGTCTCCGATTTTCAAAAATCCAATCCTGATTTTTTGGTGGATGATTTATACCATGCAGTTAGATTAATTTTAAAAAACTGGAGTTTAGCATGACAGCAATAATTCTGGCCGCGGGCTTAGGAACAAGAATGCAGGAAAAATATCCAGGCATTCCTAAAGTTATGCTATCCATTGGTGGTAAGCCTATTTTGGAACAAAATATTAATTATTTAAAAAAATTCGGTTTTGATAACATTTATATTAATCTTCATCATCTACCGGAAAAAATTAAAAATTATTTTAAGAATGGTAAGAAATTTAGGGTGAACATTAGTTATTTTGAAGAACCCGTTATACTGGGAACAGCGGGCGCTTTAAGCAGTATGAAAAAAGACTTAAAGGAGAGGTTTGTGGTGCTTTACGGTGATATTTTCACAAAACTGGATTTTACAAAATTTTTGAATTTTCATAGTAGAAAAAAAAGCCAGGTAACTTTGCTGGTGCATGACAGCGATCATCCACTAGATAGTGACCTGATTGCATTGGATGATGAGCAAAGGGTTGTTAAGTTTTATATTTCTCCACACCCAAAGCCTGTTACTGATACTAAATTATCCAGTGCAGCAATATATATTTTAGAACCTGAGACACTAAAGTATATCCCCAAAAAAATCCCAGCAGATTTTATGGAGGATATGTTTCCTGATCTTTTACAAAAGGGTTTTAAAATGTACGGGTACAAATCTGATGATTATTCAAAAGACATGGGGACACCGGAGAGGTATGAACAGGTGAAAAAGGATATAATTGCTCTAAATCTATTATGAAGCAGGGAAAAGTTTTTACTTTTTGCGGAGCAAAAAGAAAGGTTCTGAATGAAATCTGCTAAAAATAATAAGGAGCAGATTTCATGAGGATCCTTATCATTGGAGGCGCTGGTTTTATTGGTTCTCACACTGCGGACGAACTTTTTAAAAGGGGGTATAAAATCAGGATTTTGGATAACCTTTCACCAAAAACCCACTTTGACAGATGGCCAAAATATTTAAATCCCAAGTTTGAAAAAATAAAAGGTGATGTAAGGGATAGAAAAATTCTGGAAAGAGTTTTAAAAGGCGTAGAATATGTGATCCATTTGGCTGCCATTATGGATTTAATGCCGGATTATTCTGTTTTCTTTGATACCAATGTTACTTCAACCGCTTTGCTTTACGAAATTATTGTTGCCAAAAAACTTTCCATCAAAAAGGTGATAGTTGCATCATCCCAATTTGTTTATGGGGAGGGGAGATGGAAATGTATGAGTCATAGGGAAGTTTTTCCCAAACAGCGGATTAATGATAATTTAATTAAGAAAAAATGGGATCCTGTTTGCCCAAAATGTGGAGATAAAGTTACATCCTTGCCAAATTTAGAGACCCATCAAGACCCACCCAATCAGTATGCAATCTCCAAATATACCCAGGAGCTAATTGCCCTTAAATTGGGCAGATTAAACGGGATTCCTTCTGTTGCCATGCGTTACTCAATAGTTCATGGTCCTAGGCAGTCTTTAAAAAATGCTTACTCTGGAGCTTTGAGAATTTTTACACTCCAGCTTTTAAACAATAAACCCCTGTCTATTTATGAAGACGGACTGCAGCAGCGGGATTATGTCTCAGTTTATGATGTAGCTAGAGCTAATGCAGATGTGTTGGAATCAGGAAAAGCAGATTATGAAAACTTTAATGTCGGTTCTGGAAAAGCATTTACAGTTTTGGAACTTGCGACGATGGTGGCAAAAGTTTTGGGAAAAGATGTAAACTTTAAACCTACAGGGGAATTTAGAGTGGGGGATATCAGGCATGCTGTTTCTTCTATTACAAAATTGGAAAAGTTAGAGTGGAAAGTAAAGGATAAAGAGGAAGATATTGTGAAAGAATATGTGAGTTGGGTTAAAGAACAAAAACTGGACCAGGATTATTTAAAAATAGCTGAAGCGCAGATGAAAGCCTTGGGTGTGGTCAAAAAAGCAGTACCGTAGTTGTTTTAGCCTCAACAAACTGCTACGATTGATTCATGGTTGGGTTTTTGTGGATTAAAAAACATGCTACAATTTCGCTTCTCTTGTTACTTTTAATCTTACTCATCCCTACCTTTTGGAGGATGCTCAAGCCCGGGATTTTTTCCATGCATGACTTCCATGTTTTTAGACTGTATGAATATGACAAATGTGTTGCAGATTTACAGATCCCCTGCAGGTGGGCGCCTGACTCCGCTTATGGATACGGAGAACCGATGTTTAATTTTTATACCCAACTTCCCTATGCTTTTGGAGAAATATTCAGGTTCTTAGGTTTTTCAGTTATTGATTCTATCAAAGCCCTTTTTATCTCATCCCTTATTTTATCTGCCTTTGCGATGTTTCTTTTGGCAAAACAGTTTTGGGGAAATAATTTATCAGCACTAATTTCTGCCCTGATCTATACGTATGCACCATATCGGGCAGTCGATGTTTGGGTAAGAGGTGCTTTGCCAGAAGCGCTAGCTTTCATTTTCTTCCCGCTTATTACTTATTATTTTAATGATTATGTATTAAATAAAAGACTAAGGTCTCTTTTTCTGTTTGGCCTGGCTGTTTCAGGACTTGTTTTAACCCACAATCTTTCAATGCTAATGTTTTTCATCTTCTTCAGTCTTTGGGCGATTTATTTTTTTACAAAATATAAAGCCTGGAATTTAATTCCAAAATTTATTCTGATTGGAATACTGAGTTTAGGAATAAGTGCTTTTTATATCTTACCCGTGGTTTTTGAAAGTAAACTGATAACTTTAACAGAAACGACACAAGGTTATTATGATTTTAAACTTCACTTTGTTACTTTAAAACAGCTTTTAATCTCAAGATATTGGGGGTATGGAGGATCGCTTTGGGGTAATGATGACAGGTTGAGTTTATCTGTAGGACAGATACAATGGATTTTGCCAATCCTGGTTGCACTAATTGTACTAATTAAAAAAAGACAAAGAAATTATCCGAGTTTTTTCTTTCTGTTAGGGATTGGTTGGTTTATGTTGTTTCTTACACACAATAAGTCGGTTTTATTTTGGGACGCAGTAAAGCCTTTAAGTTTTGTCCAGTTCCCCTGGAGATTTTTAGGTTCTGCAGTTTTTCTTTTTGCTTTCGCCTCAGGTGCAATATTTACATTATTTAAAAAAAGTTATTTCAACAAAATTCTTTTTTTAGTTATTGCAGCGTTGCTTATAAGTTTTAATGCATCCTTTTTCTTTGAAGATTTATGGTTTAAATTCAGTGATAAAGAATTTTTCAGCGGTAAAAATTACGAACAACAAGTGACATCAGCTATACATGACTTCTGGCCCAAAACAGGGGGGAAAGATGTTCCCTCTTCTTTTGCACCAAAAACAGGGACTTTTCTTGAAGGGATGGGGGATGTCAAATTAACAGAAAAAGCAAGCAATAGGCAATCGTATACTATTGATTCAGGAGGGTTGGGGGGAGTGGTGCAGTTTCCATTAGTTTATTTTCCGGGTTGGATCGGATCTTCCCCGAATCGCAATATTGATCTTTTCCCCAGCGGCAAGCTAGGTTTAGCAACAGCAAAACTTAAGCCTCAGGAAAGTAAAATAAAATTAAAATTTTCCGATACACCAATAAGGACTGCAGGGAATTTTATATCTGAGTTTTCTGCAGGCCTTTTAATAGTTATCTTAATTTACTATAAAAGAAAAAAAGTAATATGAGAAAAAAATTGTTGATATTTTTTTTGATTATAATAATTGCTGTTTTTTTAAGGTTTTATAGATTGGATGAATTCCCTCCAAGTCTGAATTGGGATGAAATAAGCATAGGATATAATGCTTACTCTATTTTAATGACAGGGAGAGACGAATGGGGGGAGTTTTTACCGTTATCATTTAGGGCATATGGAGACTATAAACTTCCGGGATATATTTACCTTGATACTTTTTTTATCAGGGCTTTTGGGTTAAATGAATGGGGGGTAAGATTGCCTTCAGCAATCTTAGGGCTTTGGATTGTAATTTTTATCTTTTTAATTGCTAAAAATTTGACAAATACAAACCTGGCGCTTTGGGTGATGTTTATCTCTGCAGTAACACCATGGCTTATTATTCTTTCAAGAATTGCCTTGGAAGCAAACCTGGCGCTTTTTTTTACAACAGCATCCCTTTACTTTTTGCTTAGGGGAATTAAGAAAAAATATTTTTTACCCATCGCTACCCTATTTTTAGGGCTGTCGCTATTTTCTTATAACTCTTCAAGAGTAGTGGTGTTGCCATTGACTTTACTTGCAGGTATTTTATTTTGGCAGAGAATCAAGAATACAAAAGCATCTTTGGTGGCATTTACTGTACTGGCAATATTTTTTATTACAGCTTTTCCTTTGGCACTATTACAGGATTCTTCGGCAAGATATAAATGGACTACCATACTAGATGAGGGTGCAATCTCAAGAATTAATGAGTTACGCGGATCCGCTGCTTTACCTTCAGTTGTAGATAAACTGATTTACAACAAAATTACTTATTTTATACCCCAGGTGTTAGGGAATTATTTTTCGCACTTCAACCCCAACTTTTTATTTTTTAACGGAGGATCCAATTACCAATATTCTGTGCCCGGTTCAGGCCTGTTTCATATAAGTTTATTACCATTTTTAATATTAGGATTCTATCAAATTTTCCTAAAAAAAGAAAAATGGCAGTATTTTATTTTAGGATGGTTTCTTATTGCGCCACTGCCTGCTGCAATAACAAGGGATTCGCCCCATGCTCTTCGTTCGTTGCTGATGATCCCACCCTTTTTAATTATTTGTGTGTTTGGGATTAATGTTATAACACATAACCTAAAACCTGTTTACGTAAAAGTGCTGCTTGCGATTTTTACCATAGTTTTAGTCTTTCAAACTGTACAGTTTTGGCAAAATTATATCGGTAATTATACTAGGAGTTATTCCTGGTCATGGCAATATGGTTACAAAGAAACAATAAATTTCGTGAAACAAAATTATGGCAACTACTCAAAAGTATATTTTACAAAAAAGTATGGGGAACCACATGAGTTCATGTTGTTCTATCTCAAAATTGACCCTCAGTTTTTTAGAGACGGAGCTGTTCCTGTAAGATATAAAAAATCAGATTGGTATTGGGTAGATAGTTTTGGTAAATTTGAATTTATTAACGATTGGGAAGTAAAAGAAAGATTAAAAAAAGAGCCAAAAGAAAAAAGTTTGTTAGTGACGAGTCCTGGAAATTATCCAGCAGGAAGTAAGTTGATAAAAACAATAAACTTTTTAGATGATCAGCCCGCGTTTGATATAGTAGAAATAAAATGAAATTTTCAATTTTCAATTTTCAATTTTCAATGCTGGTTTTGATCATAGTTTTGGCTGGGATACTGCGTCTTTGGAATATTTCATCGAATCCGCCTGGGCTTACATGGGATGAGGCAGCAATTGGGTATAACGCTTATTCTTTACTTAAAACAGGTAGAGATGAATATGGGCAGATCTTACCGCTAAATTTTAAATCTTTTGGAGATTATAAACCCGGAGTTTATATTTATTCTGATATTCCATTTATTGCACTCTTTGGTCTGAATGAATTGGCAGTTAGATTGCCTTCAGCAATTGCAGGGACGATGCTTGTTTTACTCGTTTATTTATTGATGATGGAACTTTTTAATAACAAAAATCTGGCACTATCCGCATCATTAATGTTGGCAATATCACCTTTGGCGATACAGTTTTCTAGACCTGCGTTTGAGAGCAATCTGGCGGTTTTTCTAAATTGTTTAGGGATATTTTGTTTTGTTAAGGGATCAAAGAAGTCTAAACTTTTTATACTATCAGGTTTATTTTTTGGCCTTTCTTTATTTACATATCAGGCTTCCAGAATATTTATCCCCATACTACTTTTGGGATTGTTTCTAATATATAGAAAAAACCTTTCTTTAAAAAAAGATTTAAAAATTGGATTGGGGGTATTTATTTTATTTGCCCTGCTAGTGGCTGCCCAGATTTTTGTGCTGAAACAATCAGGCCGGCTTGAGGCGATGAACTATTTTGCATACAGGCGTTCTGATGAGCAAATAAACCAAATAGCAAAAGAAGACGGGTATCAAGTTTCAGATTACAAGTTTCAAATTTTGCATGGTGAATGGTTTGCCTCTTTTAAGGGTTTGGTTGAAAGATATTTGATCTATTTTTCTCCCAAGATGCTTTTTATTGATGGGGATTATAGTCCCAGGCACAGAGTTCCAGATCTGGGTGTTTTATATTATGTTTCAGTTTTATTTATTCCTTTGGGAATAATTTATCTTTGGCGGAAGAAAAAGCAGGGTAGCACTCTTGTTTTTTTTCTGCTGGCAATCTCCTCCATCCCTGCTGTTTTATCAAGGGATTTGATTAGTATGGTGAGGGCTTTAAATTTGCTTATTCCCTTTACAATTTTGGAAGGAGCAGGGTTATATTATCTTTTTCTAAACATTAAAAAATTTAATCGGTTCATTTTTATATCGGTGAGTCTGATCATATTTTTTCTAATATTTGCAAATCTTGCAGTTTTTTTGGATCGTTATTTCATACATGCTCCTATAAAATATTCTCAAGGATGGTTATATGGGTATAAGGACTTGCTCGCGTTTCAGTGTGATCAATTATACTTCGCGCTCGCAAAACCTTGCCTTTTGCCTGAGGCAAAAGGTAAAGAAATTTTTTTCTCAAAAGAAAATTTATCAAAATATGACAATGTTTTAATAACTGATGATTATGGGCAACCCTACATATATTATCTTTTCTATAATCAATATCCGCCGGTTGAATTTCAAAAGCAGGCAGTTTTAGTACAACCCGGTGTCGATGTGGGGACGATAAGAAAGATTGATAATATTGGGTTTCGTCATGTTTATTGGCCAAACGATAGAGGATTAAAAAACAGTCTGTTTATTGCGACAAAAGAAGAACTGCCGGATAAAGATATAATCCCCTTTCCGCAGTATAAAATTTTAAAGGATATTAATTTTTTAGACGGGCAACATGCATTTAGAGTTGTGGAGTCGGAATGAACACATGAAATTTACAGTTTACAATTTAAAATTTACATTTCTGGTTTTGATTATTGTTTTAGCTGCTATTTTACGGCTGTGGAATTTGGGTGAGTATCCTGCGGGTTTTAATGCTGATGAGGCAGCAATAGGTTATAATGCCTACTCAATTTTACAAACAGGAAAAGATGAATATGGTACGTCTTATCCTTTGGCTTTTAAATCGTTTGGTGATTATAAACCCGGTCTCTATTTCTATTTCGTTATGCCTTTTGTAGCGAAACTTGGTTTAAACGAAATTGCAGTTAGGTTGCCGTCAGCTCTACTGGGTATTGCAACAGTCTTATTGATTTTTTTCCTGGCAAAAGAGATATTTAAAAATGAAATAACGGGTTTGTTTTCAGCATTTCTTTTAGCAATCTCCCCATGGCATCTGCATTTTTCGAGAGGTGGTTGGGAAAGCAATGGGGCAACATTTTTTATTACGCTTGGAGTGTTTCTTTGGCTGAAGGGTTTAACTAAGCCATTACTTATATTCTGGAGTTTATTTAGTTTCTTGATTTCTATGTATATGTACCAAAGTCCGAGATTAATAATCCCTTTATTTTTGGTGCTGGCTATTTTTCTATATAAGAATATTCTACGGAAAATTGTTAGAAAGGTGATAATTTTTATACCAATTCTTTTTATTTTATCTATTCCACTTATCTTACAGTTTACATCAGGAGAGGGAGGAGCAAGGTTTAGCGGCTTATCATTTTTTGCAGATAAAGGCCCTTTATCCAGAATAGATGAGTTGAGAGGGGAGCACGATGATTTAAGCAATAAAGATGCAAAATTGTTGCATAATAAAATAACAGCTTATATACCTTCTCTTCTCGGACATTATTTGGACCATTTTTCAACCCAATTTTTATTCATCAACGGTGAAGAAGTTATCAGAAATAAGGTTCCCGAAACAGGGCAATTCTATCTTATTGAATCTATTTTTTTAATAGTAGGATTATTTTTTCTCATAAGAAGCCGTTTTGAAAATGCAAATTTGATTATTTTATGGATTTTAATTTCACCAGTTGCTTCGTCAATGACTTTTCAAACACCTAACGCCTTAAGAGCGCTTTCTATGGTTGTTCCGATGACCGTGATGATGGGTTATGGACTAAGTAAAATTTTCAACATCCTTAGTAAAAATTTCAGACTGCTATTTTTAGTAGGTTGTTTTTTATTTCTTACCTTTGAATTTATACACTATCTTGAAAACTACTATGTACATTATCCTAAAAGATATCCTTTGGCTTGGGAGTATGGATTCAAAAGTATGGTTTCTAAACTTGAAAAATACAAGGACCAATACAAAAAGGTAGTTATTACGGACCGTTACGATCAACCGTATATTCTAGTACTGTTTTATGAAAAATATAATCCTGCAAAATATCAACCTCAGGCAGTTTTAACCGAAAGAGATAAGTTTAATTTTGGTACAATCCGTTCATTTGATAAATATGAGTTCCATAAAATAGAACCGGACAAAATTAAAAATGCTAAAGACACCCTTTTTATAGTGACAGACAAGGATATGCCTAAGAATGCTGAAATCATAGATCAGGTTGATTTTCCAAACGGAAAACCTGCTTTTATATTTTTTAAAACATGATTAAATTATCATTGGCATTGGCGACTTTTAATGAAGAAGACAATATAGGAAATTGCCTTAAATCAGTAGAAGATTTAGTGGATGAAATAGTCATAGTTGATGGTGGTTCAACTGATAAAACAGTTGAAATCGCTAAAAATTATGGCGCTAGAGTATATATAACCGATAATCCTCCTATTTTTCACATCAACAAGCAAAAAGCGCTTGATTTAACGGCAGGAAGTTGGATTTTACAGCTTGATGCTGATGAAAGAGTAAGTGATAAACTTGCTATGGAAATAAAAAAAATTATCTCTATGACAAATCAAGAGATACAGGAATATCAGGATATCTTACCCAACAAAAGATTATTTATAGCTCACCAGCAACTAATTGACAAGAGAGATGGTAAAGTTGGAAGTGGTGAAGATGAATATACAGCATTTTTTATTCCTAGATTAAATTTTTTTCTGGGTAAATTTTTGCATTTTGGAGGAGCATATCCTGATGGAGTAATACGGCTTATTAAAAAAAATAAGGCTTATTTACCTTGTAAAAGCGTCCATGAGCAATATGTAGTTACAGGACGGGTAGGGTGGTTGCAAAATGATTTACTTCATATGGCAGACCCAACCTTTGCAAGATATCTAAAAAGAAATAAGAGATATATTAATTTAATTGTAAATGAATTTGAAAGAGATAAGATAGAAAAAAATGTTCTTCAATTTATTAACTATTGCTTGATAAAACCATTATGGTGGTTTTTCTGGACACAGATAAGACACAAAGGAATTTTAGACGGTATCCCTGGTGTTATTTTTTCATTTTTTTCGGCACTGCGTTTTCCAAGAGCTTATATTAAGTATCTAACGACATGAAAAAATTAAAAATCGGGATTGATATTACGGCGATGAATCCCTTGAGTCTGAATCGGGGGATAGGATTTTACACCAACAAGTTATTTAAAGCACTAACTAAATATACAAATTGTGATGTTATATTGGTTGAAAAAAAGGGAGAAATAGACAATTTAGACCTAGTGCACTATCCTTATTTTGATTTTTTTTCTCCTACACTACCCCTAATAAAAAAATTGCCGATAGTAGTTACTGTTCATGACGTAATTCCTTTGGTTTTTTCGGAGCATTACCCACCAGGATTAAAAGGTTATTTTAATTTAAAAATACAAAAATTTTCCCTAAAAACAATTCAAGCAGTTATTACAGACTCTATAGCTTCCAAGTTAGACATAATGGAATATTTAAATGTTGCTGAAAATAAAATTTTTACAATTTATCTTGCGCCTGATGAAAAGTTCAAAAAAGAAAAAGATTTTAAAATGTTAAAAACCGTTAAAGAAAAATATAATTTGCCTGAAAAATTTGCCCTTTATGTAGGCAATATTAACTGGAATAAGAATTTGCTTAATTTAACAAAAGCATGTATTAACGCCGGTATAAACCTTTATCTTATAGGAGATGAAAAAAAAAAAAAAAAAAACCGCGAACATCCTGAATTAAAAGATTACAAAATGTGGATCGAAAAATATTCAACTCATCAAAAAATCCACGTTATAGACACATATCCTGAAAATGATATTGTTGAGATTTATAATTTAGCTGAGGTTTTACTCCTCCCCTCTTTTTGTGAAGGGTTTGGGTTGCCTATTTTGGAAGCTCAAGCTTGTGGTACACCTGTCATCACAAGCAATGTATCCTCAATGTTGGAAGTAGCTGGGGATAGTGCAATCCTTGTAAATCCCAACGAAACGGACGAAATTATGAACGCAATTAAATCTCTTGAGGATAAATCGATAAAAAATAAGCTGGTTGAAAATGGCTTGAGAAATACAGAAAAATTTTCATGGAAAAAAGTTGCACAAGAAACTTTCTCAGTATATCAAAATATTTTCTCAAAAGTTTAATAATGGTCAAAAGAGTTCTAGCTTTTATTCTTCTGCTGAGTCTTCTTTTATATTTACCATCGTTTTTTAATTTTTATACGAATGATGACTTTTTTCATTTAAGTATTTCAAAAGCTAAAAATGTATCTGAATTTTTAAATTTCTTCAACCTGATTTCTGCGCCTCAAGGATTTGGATTTTACAGACCGCTAACCACACAAGCTTATTATTTCTTGAGCTATTATTTTAACTATAATCCAATCATTCTGCATGTTATTTCATTTGCGGTATTAATAATGATAATTTTACTGGTTTTTAATATTTCGAAAAAACTAACAGCAAATAATTATACGTCTTTACTTGCAGTATTCTTTTATGCCGTTTCTGCTACTCATTTTGGTCATTTATATTATATTGCTACATTCCAGGAACTTGGATTCTCCCTGTTTTATTTATTATCAATGATTTCCTTTATAAATTTTTTAAAAGAAAAAAAAATTAGATATTATTTCTTTATGATTATTACTTTAGTTGGGGCGCTATTATCCAAGGAATCGGCGGTAACTTTACCAGCTTCATTCCTTTTAATCATCCTGTTTTATGTGGGCTTCAGATTTAAAGCATTAAATCTAAGACAAATTATTTTTATTCTATCGATACCTATTTTAATACTGCTAGTTTATCTTTATTTTCATGTATTTTATTATGGTTTGGCTAAGGGTGATTCTTATGTGTGGATTGTATCGTTTCGTGTTGTTAATACAGTTGTCTGGTATGTTTTATGGTCACTGAATATACCGGAGATGTTAGTTGATTATATTGGGCCGGGGTTACATGTAAACCCTAATCTACTAAAATTCTATTGGGATAAGATCATACCAATAATTATTCTATTTGGAGTAATAATATTGGAGCTATTATTTGTATTCGTAAAAACATTAAAAAAAAGTACAAAAAAGGATGTGAGACTTTATTTATTTGCAATATTTTGGTTTTTAATAACGCTGCTTCCTGTGATTTTTTTACCACTGCATAAATTTAGTTACGAATTAACATTACCGCTTTTCGCAGTAGCCTTAGTTTTGGGTAATTTGATTGCAAAAGTTCAAAAATATAAATTACTTATTTGCATGTTCCTTTCAAACTATCTTTTATTATCTGTATTAACGAACATTTTATCTTATCAAACAAGCTGGATAGTAAGAGGAGCTGTTGTTGCAGAAAGAGTTTTTTCCTTTGCAGAAAGAATTGAAAGAGAATCTGAAGTTGACCGAACAATCGTTTTTTATGATGAACCTGATGATAGAAAGTTGCTTTGGTTGCCGTCCTCGCAATTGAAACAAATTCTTTCCGACAACAATTTTTTTAGAGCCTATTACGGAAATAAGGTAAAAGCTATATACTTAAATCAGGGGCAGGAATTATCAATGCCGGACGCAATAATGGTAAGGGCAAGAAACTTTTTTTAATTTTATGCATAAATTTTCTTTGAATAAATCAATTTTAATCTACTTTACCATTTGGAGAATTTTCCTTTTTTTTATCGCATTTATTTCTACTATTATCATTGGTAATTTTGGTGCAAGATTTCCTTATTATAAGGAATTACTTATTAGTACTGGTTTGCCTGCTTGGATTTGGGGATTCGGTAATTTTGACGGCGTGCATTATTTAACTATAGCTGAGAAAGGGTATGTAGCTCAATTTACTCAAGCTTTTTTCCCACTTTATCCCCTATTGGTAAAATTCCTAACAATTAACGGGGGTTATTTATTAACTGCACTGGTTTTATCGAATATATTTTTTTTAGCCGCTCTTTTTTTGTTGTATGAGTTATTCAGAATTGATTATGATGGTAAAATTTCTTTTAAATCACTTTGTTTGCTTCTTGCAATCCCCACGTCATTTTATTTCGGCGCTGTACATTCGGAATCATTATTCCTATTTTTTAGTGTAGGCAGTATATTAGCAATTAGAAAAAAAAAGTATATTTTATCAGGTTTACTCGCAGGTTTTGCTTCTGCCACAAGAATAGTTGGTGTTTTTTTAACACCGCTCATTTTAATTGAAGTAATAAGTTTACTTAAGGCTGGATCGTTAAACCTTAAAAGCAAAGAATTCCCCAGAGCGCTTCTTTCTTTATTAATAGCGCCAACAGGACTTATTATTTATATGATTTTTTTAAAAATCCAATTCAATGACCCACTTTATTTTTTAAATGCACAACATGCTTTTGGAACAGGCAGAAGTGATCAAAATTTTATTCTCTTGCCCCAAGTTTTTTATAGATACATAAAAATCTTATTCACAGTTAATGTTATATCGTTGCCCTTTTTTAATGCCTTGTTAGAGCTTATCTTTACCGTAATACCGTTAGCTTTATTAATTTTAAAAATTAAAAAAATTAGATTTAGTTATTTTATTTTTACTGTGGGTAGTCTTGTATTACCGACATTAACCGGGACCTTAACATCAATGCCAAGATTTATCCTAATGGGTTTTTTACTTCTTCCTGTAGTGGTTATAAGCCTCAATAAGTATTTTAAAGCGATAATTGTCATAATGATATTACTTCAAGCACTACTACTGAGTTTGTTCATAAGAGGCTATTGGGTTGCATAAATACTTGAGGGGATATGAAGTAAATGGTAATATTCTGCCTATGAAAGGTCTAGTTATTATTCCTGTTTTTAACGAAGAGCAGGTTATCTATAAAGTTATTTCTAAAATTCCCCAAAAAATTGAAAGACATAAATTAGATATACTGGTAATAAATGATGGGTCAACAGATTTGACGGAAGAAAGAGTTAGAAAAACCAAAGCAAAGGTTTTATCCCATCCTTTAAATAGAGGTTTGGGTGCAGCTTTGGGAACAGGTTTTGCATTTGCTAAGATGAAAAATTATGATTTTTTAATAACAATCGATGGTGATGGTCAGCATGATCCAAGGGAAATACCTAAATTACTGAAGCCAATTATTAATGCAGAGGCTGATTTTATAGTTGGGACAAGAATAAACAAAGGAAGGATGCCTTTTAAAAGGCGGATACTTACCTTCTTTGCAACCTTAGCCACTTTTTTAATAACTGGTGTTTGGACGACTGATTCCCAATCCGGATTTAGAATATTTTCCAAGGAAGCTATCAAAAAAATTAATATTCAAGTTGATAAAATGGAGATTTCATCGGATTTTTTCCGTCAATGTAGAGAAAAGGGATTGGTTATTTTAGAGATTCCCATAAAAGCGATCTATACAAAATATTCTATAGCAAAGGGGCAGAATTTTTTTAACTCATTTAATATAATAGGAAAATTAATATTGCAAAATTTAAATAAATAATATGCAGATTATTACTCAGTTTTTTACAATTGTTTTTACTGTTTTCGCTCTAAGCAGAGCATATTTGCGCTTTAAGGAGCGGAAATTATCATCCTTTGCTTTTATATTTTGGATTTTCGTATGGATAACAGGGACTGTGGCTATTTTTTTTCCTGATTTAACTACCAAGATAGCCAGGTTTGTCGGAATCGGTAGAGGTGTAGATATTGTCCTTTATGCCTCAATTGTTATTATTTTTTATCTACTTTTTAGAATTTACATTAAAATTGAGGATACTCAAAGACAGATTACCCAAATCGCAAGAAAAATTGCCCTCCGCAGAGTGTTGAAAAGCAAGAAAAGAACTGCCGGAAAATCATGAAAATTCTTTTTGTGACCGAGTTTTTTCCGTACTCTAATGAATTGATATTTAGTGGAGGGGTAGAGGCTTACAATTTTTATCTAATCAGTGAATTATCAAAAAAGCATCAAATTAGCGTGATTTGTAGGAATCAAGGATCCGGTAATTTAAAGCCCAGATTTAATTTTAAGATTATTAGAATAGGACATAAAAGTATAAGGATAGATACCGATATCAGTACTTTGCCGTATAGGTTATCGTTTTTTATACAGGCATTGAGATTAGGATTACGGGAAGATTTTGATATTGTGCAGGGTAATAACTTTGTTACATACCCGATTGCTTTTTTACTAGGAGTTCTTAAAAAAAGACCTGCCATTGCCTGGTATCCGGATGTATTTATTGGCAAATGGATAAAATTGACGGGATTACTGCCTGGGGTAATAGGAGAAATCGTAGAAAGGATTTCATTGGTTTTGCCTTGGGCACATGTGATAGCCCTTAGTGGGGAAACAAAGTATAAATTGTTAAGGCTTGGGATAGATGACAAAAATATTTCCCTAATATATGCAGGCATTGATCTGGTTTTTTTTAAAAAGATCAAAATAAGAAAAAATAAGATTTTAACTTTATGTTGCGTTTCACGACTTGTTAGGTATAAAAGAATAGATTTGTTAATTAAGGCTGCATCTGTACTCAAAATAAAGGGTTATAAATTTAAGGTTTATATTGTTGGTAATGGTCCTGAAAAAAATAATCTGATAAATTTAAGAGAGGAATTGGGTTTGGAATCGTTCGTTGTATTTGAATCTGATCTTTCCAGAATTGAGTTGGGGAAAAGAATAAAATCCTCACATCTTTTTTGTCATCTATCCGAAGCTGAAGGCTTTGGGATGGTTCTTTTGGAAGCAGCGGCCTGTGGAGTTCCGATTGTAGCAAGTAATCTAAGAATTCTAAGAGAGATTACCCAAAATGGCAAGGGAACAATTTTCTTTGAACCGGGTAATTATAATAATTTAGCAAAAAAGATAGAGCAAATTATAAAAAACAAAAAATTTCGTCAAGAGTTATCAAAGGATGTATTTAATTTGGCAGCAGCTTACTCCTGGACTAAAATTACCAAGGATTTTGAGACAATTTATTTCAAATTAACAACTAAAAAAATAAAAATTCTTATGCTTATAGATGCGTGGTTTCCCTATGTTGGAGGGGGACAAATTCATGTTTGGGAGTTGTCCAAACAATTGGCCAAGATAGGTTGCGAAATAACAATTTTTACCAGGGATTTAGGCAGATGGAATGAATTTTCAGATGGGGTTAGGGTAATAAAGGTAGGCTTTTCCAAAAAATTCGCAAATATTTTCGGTAGGATTGAGTACTTAATTTATGCATTAATTTACAGCTTGAGTGCTAAATATGATATTCTCCACGCGCATGCCTTTTCTCCCGGATTGATTGCACCATTTGTAAAAATCCTTAGAAATAAACCTGTGGTTTATACTGTACACGGGAAAGGGGCAAAAATAGCCGGATTAGGGTTTGGAGAGAAGTTTCTTGAGAATTTAGTCACTTATAAAATACCTTATAATTTGGAAATAACCGTTGCTAAAAATACCATAACCAAAAAAACCTCAGCCAAGAAATTAGTAGTAGTCCCGAATGGTGTAGATATAGAAAAATTTGCAACAGCTAGAAGAAAAAGGACAAAAATCAAAAAAATTTTATATGTCGGCAGATTAAGCTATGAAAAGGGTGTAGATATATTGATTGAAGCTTTTAAAGGTTTAAAAAGCAAGAAATTAAGTTTATCAATGGTGGGAGAGGGAGGGGAATATGAAAAACTTAAAAAAATGGCTAGAGAAGTTAATATAAATTTTCTCGGCAAATTAACCAGTCATCATTTAATAAGTGAATATAAAAAAGCGGATTTATTAGTTTTACCGTCCAGAACAGAGGGACAACCTTTAGTTCTTTTTGAAGCTTGGGCTGCTAAATTACCTATATTGGTAACTAGAGTTGGTGATAATGAAAAATATATTAAAGATGGAGTAAATGGTTATTTAACTTATCCTGATGTTAAATCATTAACGATGTCTATTAATAAAATCTTTGATATTAAAGATATTGGAGAAGTGACAAATAAAGCTTACTTAAGAGTACAAAAATTCAGCTGGAATAACATTGCATACAAAACTTTAGGAGGATATAATCAATTACTTTATGGGGAAGCCCAAAATTAGCGTTGTAATGCCTGTTTATAATGGAGGAAAATACTTAAAACAATCTTTGAAAAGTATTTTAAACCAAACGTATAAGAACTTTGAACTTATTGTTGTGAACGATGGTTCAACAGACTCAACAGCTAAAATTTTAACTACGATTAATGATAAAAGACTTAAGATTATTCACAATATTTACAATGTAGGAGTAGCCAAGTCATTAAACAGAGGTTTAAAAATCGCAAAAGGTGATTATATAGCAAGATGTGATAGTGATGATATAAATTTTAAAAAGAGGTTTAAAATACAGATAGATTTTTTAGATAAACATCTATCATATGCACTTGTTGGATCAAATGCAATGCTGATTGACGAAAAAGGTAAAAAAATAAAAAAGACTAGTTTGCCCGCAACTGATAGTCAGATAAGAAAAAAAATTTTATTTAGAAATCCAATTCTCCATCCAGCAGTGGTTTATCGAAAAAAATTAATGAATAAAACTATAAACTATAGAGAAATGTTTAATGGTGCTGAAGATTATGATTTATGGTTTAGGCTACTTAAGATAGGGAAAGCATATAATTTTAAGGATTCTTTGATTAAGCATAGGATTCATAAAGACATCGTCACTAAAAAATTTCATCTTAAAATAGAATTATTAGCTTTGTTTGTCAGGCTTAATAATTTTTCATTTTTGAAATATATATTATGAACCTACAAAATAAAAAAATATTGATAACAGGTGGAGATGGGTTTATCGGTAGACATTTGGTTTTTGGTCTTAAGCGATTGGGAGCCAAGATTGACATCTTTGATAGAAATAGAGGAGATGATATGAATGATTATAAAAAACTGGAAAAAATTCTTAAAAAAAACTATTTTGCAGTTTATCATTTAGCAGGAGTGTCAGGAGCTGTACAAAGCATTACACAAGAACGTAATTTTTTAAATATTAATACTTTGGCTTCAATTAAATTGGCTGAGCTATTACTAGAACATACGCCCAATACTAAATTAATTATTTCAAGTACCAGACTTGAATATGGTGTACCAAAATATCTTCCAGTGGATGAGCAACACCCAACTTTTCCTATATCTATATATGGATTGTCAAAATTAGCATTTACCCAAATAGCCATGGGTTTTTTTGCCAAGTGGGGATTGGATATCACAATCCTTCGTACCTCAAATGTTTATGGTCCTCATCGTAAGGATATTTTTAAGGGTTACAACGTCATAAACTTTTTTGTAAATTTGGCATTTAATAATAAAACGATCCAAATTTTTGGGGATGGATCTCAATTACGTGATTATCTCTATATTGATGATTTTGTTCAGGTTTTGATAAAAGCATTAGACAAAAAAAGTAAAGGAGAGATTATTAATATTGGATTTGGTAAAGGAATATCGATTAAAGCTATTGTCAAAAAAATTATACGATATTGGGGTAAAGGTAAAATAAAGTTTATCAAATGGCCTAAAAATTATCAACTTGTTGAGTCCGGAAGTTATATAACCAATATTAAAAAGGCACAAGAATTATTAGATTTTCAGCCAACGATTGATTTTGACGAAGGTATTGCTTTGTCAATGAATAGTTGTATCAAAATTTGTTCTCCACATCTTGGTATAAACCCGGAATCGATTTTAGGAGGTGAAATATTTGACCGACAAATTCTCTTAGGTCTTGCCGAAAAAGGTGTGAATATTGAAATTATCCTTCCGTTTACCCTAAAACATGATGACCATAAAAATTGGCATATAACTAATTTACCAATAGTACATTTTCCCGCAATCTTATTTAATATTTTTATTTTACCGTATCTTTTTATTTTATATAAGTTAAGAAAATTTAGAATAATCAGAATTCATTCTCCCAGATATGTTGGCTTAGGTTGCTTGATCTTTAAAATGATTAATCCAAAAGTTAAATTAATAGCCACATATCACCAATTCAGAGAAACAAATTTTTTTTGGTTAAGCAAAATTGTTAATAAAGCTTGGGACCATATTATTTGTGATAGCGAAAACGTTAAAAGAGAACTCAATAGAAAATATGGAATAAGTTTAACCAATATTACCGTTGTGCATAATGGAGTTCCTTCCTACCTAAAACCTATGCCTAAAAATAAACAGCTCATGAAACAATTTAAATTGCAAGGGAAAAATATTCTTTTATATATGGGGTTGTTTATAGATCGGAAGACCCCCTTATTTTTAATTGATGTTCTAAAAAAACTAGTTCAAAAAGATAAAAATATTATTCTTTTGATGGTTGGTAAGGGGGAACTAGAGCATCAAATTATAAGTCGAGCTAAAGATAATGGGGTTTTTAATAATCTAAGATTGATCAAACAGGTTTTTGGAGAGGAGAAAAATCAAATTAAAAAATTAGAAGACTTGTTCGTCTTTCCTTCAAAGGACGAGGGATTTGCTCTTGCTCCCCTTGAAGCCATGGCATGCGGTGTACCGGTAATAGAAAATAATAGACACTCAGCTGCGGAAGCTGTCACTAATGGTAAAAATGGCTATTTGTGCCAAACTGATAATATTAATGATTGGACAAATAAAATAAACAAAATTTTGTCAGATTTAAAATTACGTACAAAAATGAGCGATAATTGTTTAAAAAGAATAAATAAAGAATTTGATTGGGAACAAGCTGTTAATCACCACATTGCAGTGTTTAAAAAGTTAATTTCATGAAAATTTTTAAAAAAATATTGATCTTAATGTTAAAACAGCTGGATTATGGGAGTGCTATATCTGTACGTCTAATCAAACTTACTGGGAAGTCAACAGCACCGATACACCCGAAACATTTTTTAACAACAAAACCTTGGTTTGTCGAATATATTAAAGAAAAAGATGTTGTTTTAGATTTAGGATGCGGAAATGGCCAAAACTCATTGAAAATTGCAAAAGTTGCAAAAAAGGTTATAGGTATAGAAATTAACCCTAAATCTCTAGAAATAGCGATCAAAACTAGCAAGCATTTAAGAATTAGAAACATTAAATTTATTTTAGGAGATTTGGAAAAAAAATTACCAATTCCCAAGAAATCGATAGATAAGGTGGTTATGCTTGCATTGCTTGAACATTTAAAAGAGCGCAATCAAATTATGGAAGAAATTAAAAAAGTGATAAAACCCGCAGGCTTACTTTTTATTAGCGTCCCTAATTCCCAAACGACTTGGAAAAAAATGCAACGAAGTGTTGGAATGTCATCTTATTCTGACCCTGATCATAAGATTGAGTACTCGGAGCGCCAAATAAAAAAATTTTTGTCCAAACATGGATTTATAATAAAACAATTAAATTATGGCACGTACGATACTCCGTGGAGAGGATTGATAGATATTATTGGTGGTTTTTCTCTTACCATGTATCGTGTAATGACCGATTTGCGACAAAAACTTGTCGCAAAAAACCCCAAAGAAGCGAGTGGGTTTGAAATAATTGCATTTAAATAATGAATATTTTAATGCTCTCTGAATATTTTACGCCGTTTGATTTTGGAGGCTCAGAGTGGAGTACTTACTATTTAGCAAAAGGATTGGCCAAAAACGGAGTGCACATTACTATTCTAACTCCGAACTATGGAAAAGAGAAAAATAAAGAGTTTAAAGAAGGATTCCTAATATATCGACCTGCGTTTTATAAAAAAATTAATCAAAAAAAACAATTAACACCCTTTTGGTATACAAATTTATTATGGTTTTTTTGGAGCTCTTTTTTTACTATAAAATATTGCTTTCAAAATAAAGTAGACTTAATTCATGTACAAGGAAAATATTTTCTACTCGCAGCAATCCTGGCTAAATTAATTTTAAGAAAAAAAATAATTATAACTCTGAGAGACTATATTATCTTATGCCCTCTAGGTATGTGTCTTTTGTATCAAAATAAATTATGTACTCCCCTGGAATTTATAAAAAATGATATTCCGAAACTGCTAAAAATTTACCATAAAGATAAAAATTTAGTCGTCAAATGCATCTTATATTTGGAGGCAATACGGTTATGGTTTATAAGCTTTTTTCATAAAAAGATATTAAAATATGCAGATATTATTATTGCAATAAGCAATATAGAAAAAAAAATCTACCAAAAACAGGGATTTAATAATATTTCTGTAATTTCTAATCCTTATTTATTTAAAATCCTAAAGAAGGCCAGAAAAAAGAAAATAAATAATAAAATTGTATTTGCTGGAAGAATTACCCCCGGGAAAGGTGCAGATATTTTAATTAAGATAGCACCTATTTTGATAAAAAAATTTAACAATGTAACCCTCTATTTTATTGGAGAAGGATTTTTAAAAAAGTATTTAATTAATGAATCAAGGATAAATAAATTTAAATCACATGTAAAATTTTTAGGGCACATTGATCATAGTAGGCTAGAGGAGCATCTCAAAACAGCCAATTTAACAGTTATACCTTCTGTTTGGCCAGAACCATTTGGTCGGATTGCTCTCGAGTCTATAGGTGTAGGTACACCGATTGTAGTAAGCGACAGGTGCGGTGTATCTGAAAATATAATTGATAAAAGATGGGGTATAATAAGTAGTCCTACAGAAACAGAACTACTAAAAAATATCAATCTAGCCCTGAAAAATCAAAATATAATGAGAAGTAATCTACAAAATGATTTTCTTCTAATAAAGAATATTTGGTCGAATGATGTATACGATATGCACATAAGAATTTATAATCGATCAATAAAAAATACCTGCTCCTCAAAATGATCTTAGGTATATATTTATCCATAGGTGATAGTTTATCTAATTTAGCAAATGTTGGACAGGATACACTATTTAAGAAATATTATCTAAGAAAATTCTCAAATGAATTTAAAGAGGTTTATATTTTTTCTTATAAAAAGGAGAAAATTCAAAACCTGCCTGAAAACGTAAAAATTATACCTAATAAATATAATTTACATCGGTATATTTATGCATGCTTACTTCCATTATTAAATTTTAAGTTTATCTACAAGTGTGATATTTTTAGGGCATATCATCTTTCGGGCACACCACCAGCAATATTAGGAAAAATTTTTTTAAATAAGCCTTTTGTCTTTAATTATGCATATAATTACAATGCCTTAGCTAAAATAGAGGGTCATATAATTCAAGCATATTTTTATAAATTAATTGAACCACTTGCTATTTTCTTTTCATGCACTTTCTTTACTGCGAATAGAACTATTTATAAAAAATTTAAAAGTAAAAAAAATTTTTTTCTACCCAATGGAGTTGATATAAATATTTTCAAACCTCAAAAAAAGAATATAAAAAATAAAACCCCGCTGGTTTTGTCGGTAGGAAGATTAGAATTACAAAAAAACTACAAAAATTTAATTATTGCTATGAAGGGTATAAATGCAAAACTTTTAATAGTAGGTAAAGGAAGGTTATATAAACAACTGTACAGATTAGCGAGAAAAGAGAATGTAAAACTACAGATAATAAAAAAAATTGATCATAGTAAAATTGCTGGAATATATAGAAAATCAGATATCTTTATTCTTCCATCTCTTTTAGAAGGCCATCCCAAAACCCTTCTTGAAGCAATGTCAAGTGGAAAACCTGTCATAGGGACTGATGTTGAGGGGGTAAATGATTTAATTGAAAATAAAAAAAACGGCATACTTTGCAATAAGAATATAAGCGATATCAATAATGCTTTAAGGTTGTTATTATATAATAAGAAACTGCAACTTAAATTATCAAAACGGGCAAGGGAAACGGCAGTGAGTAGATATAACATTAATTTACTTCTAGAAAAAGAATTAACAGTATTGATGGCTGCTTATGAGAAATAAAATTTTCTATATTTACAGAACCAAAAGAGAGCCTAATTTAAATGCTGACAAAGAAGGATTAGAACCTGACCATATTCTATATGGACTCAATCATATTAATAAGATGGGTATAAAAGCTGAGTTCAGTGATATTGCTTACTCAAAATTTAACATACTTTATTGGATTTTCCTCCCGATGCAATATATTTTGATCAAAATGACATCCTTTGGATTCAAAATTGATCAAGCTATATTGCTTTATCCAAAAATTAAAAAGAATAAAATTCTTATTTCTACGGCTGATAGCGCTGGTTTACCAATCCTTTTATTTAAAAAAATGGGTTTAATAACTTCTAAAGTAATTTATATAAGTACCGGTTTAATAAATGAGCTAAAAAAAAGAAAACAAAATTCCTTGATAAAGTTTTATTATAATTTATTAAACTATGCAGATAGAATTATATGTCATTCAAAGGTAGAAAAGAAACTATTTCTAGAAAAAATCAGTATAAATAAAAATAAAATATACGTAGTTCCTTTTGGGATAGATTGGAATTTTTTTAAGGGTCAAGTCAAAAGTCAAAATTATATCTTATCAGTAGGCAGAGATAGGTCGAGAGATTTTAAGTTACTCAAAGAGGTTGCAAAAATATTAAAAAAAGAAGCCTTCGTATTGGTAACGAGTAAACCAAATACAAAAAATATAAAATTTCCAACGAATGTAAGCGTCTATTATGATATTTCTTATATAGAGGTAAGGAAATTCTATAGGAAATCAAAATTAGTCTTTATTCCACTAAAAGAATTAGATAGGGCGGAAGGGCAAATAAGCTTTCTTGAGTCTATTGCTTCTGAGAAAAAAATAGTTATATCTAAAGTGACCGGAATTTATGATACTTATAAGAAAATCATAAACCATAAAAAGATCTTTTTTTACAAGCCGGGTGATTTAAACGGGGCAGTAAAAAAAATTAAAATGGCTTTGAAGCATGTTGACAGGAGTACAATGATAAATAAATTTTATTCCTCAGAAAGTTATGCAAAAAAAATTTTGAAAATAGCAAAAAAAACTTAATTTACCAATGCTGAATTTTTTTAAAAATCCAATATTCATATTAATATTAGTTGGGATATTTATTGGAGTATCTTTATTAGGACATTTAAATTTAGGTACACCATCTATAGATTCGGCTACTTTTTTATATATAGCTAAAGAAATCACAAAAGGGAAAATTCCATACAAAGATATTTTTGATCATAAGGTACCTCTTGTGTATTTTATTGATGTTGCGGGGTTGTTAATTAGCAAGCATTCTTTATTTGGAGTTTGGATGTTGGAATTCATATCACTTTTTGTTTCAGTAATCCTGAGTTTTTATTTGGTTAAAAAAATTTTTGGTCCCTTTCCAGCTTTTTTATCAACCCTCGCTTGGCTGAATATTTTCTTTAAATTATTAAATGGAGGCAATTTAACTGAAGAATATGCAATACCCTTTCAATTTGGGGGAATTTATCTTTTTTGGTTATCAGAAAATAAAGAGGATAAAAACAATAATATAACCTGGATAGTATTTGGAATATTATCCGCCTTAGTATTTTTTTTAAAACAAAATCTAATAGGAATATTCTTTATAATATGTATTATAGAATTTATAAAGGGAGTAAGGAATAAAAAATGGAATCATTTAATAAAACTTTTCAGGAATTTTTTTATTGGAAATCTATTAGTGTTTCTTCCGTTTATGCTTTATTTTATAGTTAACGATGCTTTGAGCGATTTTTCCAACTTTGCTTTTAGGTATAATCTTTATTATTCAGGAAAAGCTTTTTCAAATTTTTTCAATGTTGTATTCAGCGGGCTCCAATTAATGTTATTTTCACCCCTTGGTTTTTTGGGACTTTTGGGGTGGTTTGATGTAGTAGTTGTTCTGCTGTATGGCTTTTATAGAAAAGAACTTAAAGACAAAAAAAGTATTTTATTTTTTTTACTTCTTCTTTTACCGATAGAGTATTTGTTAGTAAGTACAAGCGGGAAAATCTATACACATTATTATATAGTTTGGATTCCTGCAATGACTTTGCTTACGGGTTATATCATATATATGATACAGGCCTATTGGAAAAAAATGTGGTTTGGTCAAAAACAACATCGTGATGTAATACTTTTTTTAGTACTACCCGTCATAATATTATGGATTTTTTGGCAAAACTTGGTTTCGTTCTATCGTGGATTAGAATCCATACGTAATCTGCGCTATCAAAAATTAGAAATATCTAATTTTATTGACCATAATACTTCTTCGGATGACTATATTTTTATTTGGGGGGTTGGATCCACTATAAACTTTGATTCAAACAGACGATCACCCTCCAGGTTTATTTACCAAACACCGCTATATATAAAGGGTTTTCAGAATCCGTCGATGTACTACGAATTACTATATGATTTAATAAATAAAACCCCAGAGTATATTTTAGACGGAAATACTCAAAAAGATAAATTTAGACCAATTATTTGTAACAAACCATTTCGTATAGAAGATTACCACCCTGCTATGATACCTCTTTCGGAAATAAAAATTGTTGAAAACTTTATTTGTAAAAATTATAAAATTATAGGTATAATTGATGGCTATAAAGTTTTAAAGAAGATATGACTGTTTGTTATTTTGGATCCTACGAACCGCAATACCCAAGGAATGTAATTACCATGAAGGGATTTAAAGCGTTAGGTTGGGATATTATTGAATGCAACGATCGCACGGGTGGTATCAAGCATTATTTAGGACTAATAAATCAGTTTGTCAAAGGTTGTAGAAAATCAAACTTGATATTTATAGGCGTTTTAGGACATTATGATGTTCCTTTGGCATGGATTATGGCTAAGGCATTCAAAAAAAAAATCATATTTGATGCTTTTTATTCTGTTTATGATACTTACGTTGAGGATAGAAAAGCATATAAAAAATGGAGTTTGAATGCCCTAAGGTTTTATTTTTACGATTGGATCTCGGTTAGACTGGCAGATAAAGTAATACTGGATACCAATGAACAAATAGAATATTTTATTAAAGAATTTCACTTATCTGGTAAAAAATTCTTTGAACTACCAGTTTGTGCAGATGACCAGATTTTTAAAAAGGGAAGCATTAAAAAACATACCGTACCCACTATTGGTTTCTACGGCAGTTTTCTTCCTCTGCATGGAGTTAGTGTAATAGTTGAAGTAATGAACATACTTAGAAAAGACTCATTTCGGTGTTATTTATTAGGTTCAGGTCCAGGGTTAAAGGTTATTAAGAAAGAGGTCACCAATAGGAGATTAAAAGGTAAGATAAAATTTTATAAAAACTTACCTTATTCAGATCTTCCGAAATTCTTTACAATGATTGATTTGTTTTTAGCAGGACCTTTTGGTAACACAAATAAAGCACAAAGGATATTGCTTGCAAAAACAGTTGAGGCCCTATCTTTTGGGATTCCTACTGTAATAACAAAAACTCCGGCTTGTAAAAGGCTTATCGGTAAATATAAAAATAATGTTATTTGGGTTGAAAATAACAAACCAGATACTTTAACGAAAATAATTAAAGATTTCTTCAAGACATTTGATCAAAAAAATGCTCAATTTAAACAATCTAAAGATGACTTTCCGTTAAGTTTTTTGAATTTTACTAAAAAAATGAACGAAATTATCACTTATTAATATGCAACAACTTTTATATTTAGTTCCATCAGCATCTTCGTATAAAAAAGCGATAGGAAATGCCTTTCTTCAACTTGGTTGGAAAGTTAAATATTTTGATTACAGAAAAGGTGACTTTCCCATTAGAGTCTATAGATTTCTACCTTTAATCGGCGGTTTTGAGAAAGCCAAGACAGTTTTAGAGAATAGGATTATAGAAATAAACAAAGAATTAAAACCCGATTTAATTCTTACTGCAAAAGGAGAACTATTAACGGAAAGAGTGATGAAAACTATAAAAAAATCCTGGAATATAACAGCTAATATATTTCCTGACTATTTAAACCACTGGGAGCTAATAAAAAAAATTTCTGCTTATTATGATTTCTTCTTTACTTTTGATAATGCCATAATAAAAAAATTAAAGAGAATTGGAAGGAAGAATGTATATTATATGCCGCAAGCAACCCAACCAGAGAAGAATATAAAAAAAGGAAAAAAATATGATGTTTCATTTGTCGGAACATATAATAAATGGCGGGAAAATTATTTCACTGGATTGAGAAGTCTTGATTTTAATATTTGGGGGGATAAAAGATGGTTTAATTCCTCACTGAAAAAATATGTAAGGGGTGGAAGGATACCACTAAAAAGAATGAAGGAAATTATTAAAAAAAGTAGAATCAATATAAATGTTTTTTTTGATGATGAGACTCCAATGGAAGGAGTGAGTATTAGGCCGTATGAAATTACCGGCTCAGGAGGATTTTTGTTGACTCAATATGTTAAGGATTATGATAATGTTTTTTTAAATAAAAAAGAAATAGTTTATTTTAAAACTCCGGCGGAAATGAAAAGATATATTGAATTTTATCTCAAGAAAGATGATTTAAGAAACAAAATAGCTGAAAGAGGCTATGTAAGAACTTTAAAAGATCATACTTATGAAATTCGTATGAAACAAATGCTTATAATTATAAATAAAGCCCGGAAAAAAGGATCATTTGATATCTGAAATAATAACCCTGATAGTTTCATATAATCGATCTTTGTAAAGTTTATTATCAAAATACAAATATCTTCTTATGGCAACAGATAAAATATGTTTATAAGTACGATTAACAGCAGATTCATTTTTAAATTTTACTGTCAATATTCTAAAATGATTTTTTAACCCCTTAAGATTATAGGCAAAAAACCATCCCGGGATAGTCACTGCTCCCTCAAAGTGTTTCCATTTGGATTGTAAACTTGCAGGGATTGGATTATATTTATCGGGGTGTGCCAAAACTAAAGTTGATACATCAAAGATAGCTGCCTCTAAAATTAATGAGGACAAGGGTGATATGACAAACAAAGCATTATTTAACAAGTGTGGATAGTAATTAAGTTCAGGAAAATTTTGTGCCGCCCCTGATTCCATCCCCTTCTCTTTATCCCTGTAATAGTCATCAGCAACCTGAGGGTCAATAATGATATGTTTAAAATCTTTTTCTTGAAATAGATCCCTCCCTTTTCTGGAAGCCCTCATTGGATGGGGTCTGTAAACAATTTTGATGTCCTTTATTTTCATATCCTCTAAAATCTGATCACAGATTTTAAGCGGGGTTATCTCGTCTGCGGCAGTTGTAGAACCTGCAAAAAGGATATATTTAAAAGGGAATAAAAATTTGTCCCCCGCTCTTTTTTTGAAATAATTTTCATAACGGGAGCATCCAATTAAAAAACATTGATGCGATTGCATACCCTGAATGTTTACGGCGTCCACTAGAGCTTGAGGCCCCCACACACCCAAATAATCTGGTTTGAGTAATAATACTCCCTTGCTGGAAAGATTATCCCACCCGTTTGTTAAAAAGAAAGTTTTAAATTTATATTTTTCAGATAACAATTTAAGCTCTATTCCGGTTGCTTCATATCCGGATGTTGGGAATAAAACCAAATTCGGCTGAAAATCCTTAATATTTTTTTCCAAGCTTTTATTGACTACAAATTTCTTGAGTAATATCTTTTGAGCAAAGTTATAAAAAAAAGGCAAAGCAAATAAATTGAATATTAAAGAGTCCTTGAAATTAGCATCATATTTTTTTGTTTTAATATCAAATGTAGAGGATTTTTTTTTGAAATGCCGCATTGAAATTTGATTAAAAACTTTAACCCGGTTTTTATTTTCTTCCAAGCGGATATAGTCAACGACCTTAAAGGATTTTGGGATAAATTTCCGGAGTTTGACAACCGCATCAGAAAGAGCAAAAGCAGTCTGAAAGTTATTATTTATTTTGTCTAAGGATCCGGATAAAATAAAATTTCTAAAATAGAGATCATTGTCTATACATACTAAAATTTTCATATTTGCTTCAATTTGCATAAATATAACAGATAGACTTCTACTTGACAAACAATAATGTGATTGTTAAAATCCCCCAAGAGTTACGACAAAATGCTTACAGAACTACAAAGAGAATACGTCGATAAAATACATATACCAAGTCTTGAAAAAGCACAAATAGACTTATTTTTACCAATAAATGTATATGACGATCTATTAAAATTTGAATACCCTAAGTATATTTTCCCACGTTATAGAGGTCGCAATTTAAGGATTCTTTGGATTTTAAGGGATGCAGGTGGATTTAGCGCAGGTTTACCTGTTATGAATTTATTAAAAGATGAAGCGGTAGATCTATATATAGTTGCTGATAATCCTGCGAAGAGAGAACTGGAAAGTAAAATTGACAGTATAGGTTTGATGAAAACCGAGGAATGTTCGGTTGGTGGTAGGATGGTTCAGTTTTTACCAGATGGTGTAGTAACTGGGCATTCGGCCAAGTTTGACCTGGAACAAGTATTTACAGCTGTAGCAAAAGATACAGGGGCAAAGTCAGTTCTTTATGAAGATATGTCACCTTTTGCAGCATTTTACAGAAGAATTGCCGCTAGGGAAGGATGGCTTGTTGTCCCGGATCATTTTTTTGCAGGAAGTGAAAGTTCGGCAAAAATAAGTGCACAGTTTGTACCGCAGTTTGCAAATAGAACATCTGTCGTTGGAAACCCTGCTTTTGATAAATTTGTAAGTGAAAATTTTGATAGTACTTATAAACGCGTAAGACAAGAATTGGGTATAGAGGATGATGAAAAGTTAATTGTTTACATGGCGACAAAAACAAGGGCAACGTTTTTAACATTTAGGGATTTAGTTAATTACGGTGCCAACAAATTAAACGGAGAAAAATATAAATTATCTGTAAGAGTTCATCCCCAAGAGCAAAAAGACCCGCAAATAAAAGAAGATTATGCAACAGTTTTGGCTAAAGTAGGGGACCATGCTGTAAATACCATGCTTCCAAATGATGAAGGTAAGATGCGTTACTCAACTGATGAGATAAGGTTGGCAGCAGATATTGTGGTGACTGACACATCAACTGCAGGTTTTGAGGCAATTTTGGATAAAGGCAGAAGGTTGGTTATCCATGCTCTCATCCCTGATAATATGCAAGTAAGGGATGAGTGGAAGGATGAGTTTCCACCTGAACCGGCAGTAATTGCAGATGGTTCAAGCGCTGTAGTAAGAGGAAAGAAAGAGTTTGAGGGAGTACTTAAAAGTTTGTTTAATGATGCTGAAACTCAAACTAAAATGTTAGAAGCATCACAGATTTGGAAAAATATGAATGATGGGCAATCAGCCCAAAGGTTTAGAGATAGGTTAATGGAGATAGTGCAAAAAATTATTTTATAAATTTAGACGGTTTTGATAATTAACGAAACAGGTTTCTAATTTTTTTAGCTAAACTTTCTGCATCCAGACCGTGGTATTTTAAAACTTCCTGGTTTGTTCCACAAGCCGGGATTATTTCTACTCCAAAAGATACAACCTGCGGTTTTTTGTCAAATTCTCTAGTAATTGTTGCAGCAATCATCGTCCCCTGGCCAAAACCAGTGTAGTGGTCGTCAAGGGTAAAAACTGTTTTGTAAGGATTCAGAATCCTTTTTAACCATGTCGAATCCACTCTGTTAAGCCATGGGAGGTTAATGACTGCCAAACCGACCTTCTCGTCTTTCAAAAGTTTTGAGGCAAGGTAAGCTTCTTTTAACATAACCGGGCCATATGAAATTATTGCTGCATCATCCCCCTCCAAAATTTTTACCCCTTTACCGTCAGTAAGTTCATATTTTTTAGACAGTTTGTATGGTAATTCAATAGGTATGCTGACCAGGCGAATATAACTTGATGAAGGATTTTGATAAACTGCCCAATTTATAGCCTGTCTTGTTTCAGACTCATTGCAAGGCTCCAGCATTATTAGCCCCGGATTATCAGCCAAAGCAGAAATATCTCTCACAGATTGGTGAGAATGCCCCGGTCCCCCAGGAATGAGTCCTGCTAAAGACCCAACATAGATGATTTTGGTTCTCTCTGAAGAGTTATTATATATTTGGGCATTTGCATGTGTTGACAGGAAGCAGGCAAAAGAATGGACAATTGGTAATCTACCCCTAAGTGCCAATCCTCCAGCCATGGAAACCATATCCTGTTCTGCTATTCCGCATTCGACATACCTTTCGGGGATTTGGGCCTTGAATGGTATGAGGCCTGTATCTAAGACTAAATCTGCATCCATAGCAACAATATCTTTTCTTCGTTTTGCAATTTTTACAAGTTCATCTGAATAGGCATTTGTAACCAACTTTTCCGGGTTTTGTGGCGACAATCCTTGAGGTATCTCAAAATCTATTAATCCCAAAGGCTCTTTTTTTTCTTGTGATAAATTAGTATTTACTCTCCTGACTAATTCTGTAATTCCTAATAGATAATGATCTAAGCTTGGTGCACCAGAGTGAAATTTATAAAGATGGTCGGAAGAATTATCTAAGGCATTGGCACCCTTATGTAATTTCAACCCCTCCATTACAGAGACCCCCTTGCCCTTTATCGTATCAGCAATTAACACCTGTGGTTTGTCTTTTACTCTTTTAATTCTATTCAAAGCAGTTTGCAAAGCTTGGAAGTCATGGCCGTTACATTTTTGTACAAACCAACCAAATGAGCTAAATTTAGCTTCTAAATCACCTAAACTGCTGGTGTTTTTAACCCAAACATCTGATTGAATTTTATTATGATCAACTATAATTGTTATTTCTGAAAATTTTCCATTTGCCGTAGGTTGTAAACTCTCCCAAAACTGGCCTTCCTGAAGCTCGCCGTCTCCTGTCAAGACGTAAAATCGCCCTTTTTTGTCCTCCGAACGATTTGAGATAGCCATTCCCCTGGCTTTTGATATACCCATCCCCAAGGCTCCGGTATTCGTAACTATGCCTGGGGTTTGAATATCAGGGTGTCCGGGCAGGCCGTTTAACCTTCTTAAGCGGTGTACAAAATCAAAATCTAATTTTTCAAGCCCAATTAGCACTGAATATAAAGCTGGAACATCATGACCTTTTGATGAGAAATAAGTATCAGCTTTTTCCATATGAGTCAGAAGCCAAGTGACAATATCCATACTGGAAAAACTTGAACCGATATGGCCGGATCCGGCTTCCATGATCATAGATAAGGTATTAATACGGAAGATATCTGCAAGGATCTGACTTAATGCTATGGGTTCTTTAATCTCTTTTCTTATTCTTCTGATTTCAGCAAGTGGTACAAATTGAAGTTTTTGATCTTTTTTCATAAAGGATTGATTAATTTTATCAAGGTTGTATTGTAGGTGAGCGGGCATTTTTTACAGCATCTAAATACCTCTTAGTCTTTTCAATAATTTCGTTCCAATTTTTCGTTTCCATAATTTTGTCATTTAGTACACCCATTACAATAAATGGCGTACCTGCCCTTAAGAGACCGAAAATTTCTTCTTCTTTAATTCCCATTGTCGGGAAGAAAACCATCCTTGAAAAATGTCCCCTAAAGTGTTTGAAAAAAGCAAGCCTACGGTTAGGTGTTTCCCCATCGGGCAATAACAATTTTACTGTATCGCACCCAAGTTCCATTGCTTGACCCACTTCAGTGTCTGTTGAAACACCCGGTGTAATAGGAACACAGTTAATATGGGCGGCTCTGATCACATCTTTGCTAACCAAATTACTGACTATAAATTGTGCTCCCTGGTTTATGGCTTGATGTGTTCTTTCACCACTTTGGCAGGTACCTGCCCCTACTAAAATTTCAGGAAATTGAATTCTTGCTTCATAGATTGCGTCCAAGGATACTTTCGGAGGGATTGAATGGTTTTCTCTTAAAAGTATTTCTATGATAGGTAACCCGCCTTTGATTAAAGCCTCAATTGTAAGCATGTAATCTCTTACAGAAGTTGCATACACAGTCGGTACCACTCCGAACTGCTCCATTTTTTTGAATACTTCAAAACGGTGCCAAATTTCTTTCATATTTTTTTCTTGATGATAATCTCAGCCAGCATTATATCATTCATAGTATCAATATCAACGACATCATCTTTACCCAGTATAACATATCTTATCTTTTCTCCTGTTAACAAACCGTCTTTGATCAATGTATTGTAGCGGACAGCTATAACATCAACATGGGCAAAGGCAGGGGGAAATGATTGCCGGGGGGCATTGGACGGTTCTTTTAAACCTGTTATCTCTTTTGGAATAAAAGGTTTTAACTGCTCTCCATCAATTCTCCATAATTTATAAGGATGTTTTGGTGCGGTTTTGATAGTACGGGAAGATGTTGCCTGTGGGTCATTCAGTAAAAGCTCAACGCAGGCATCAATTGATTCCGGTTTGCAAAAAGGGGTGGTAGGGGGAAGTCTTAAGATAATGTCTGCTCTCCATTTTTCATTATCCTCCAACCATTTTGTGGCATGTGTCAAATATGAAATATCATCAGCAGAGTCTACGGAAAGTTCAGCTGGCCTTAAAAACGGAGTTTCCGCCCCATAAAGTTGGGCAATTTTGGCGTAATCCTGCGAGTCTGTTGAACAAATAACTCTTGTTACATATTTTGATTTTTTTGCAGTTTCTATAATCCATGCCATTAAAGGTTTACCGCCTAATGGATAAATATTTTTATAAGGAATAGATTTTGAACCGGATCTTGCTCCTACA
>CAZFVS010000001.1:34409-82604 GCA_964522265.1 uncultured Gammaproteobacteria bacterium
ACAACACCTAAGACTTTGGTCTGTTGGTTTTTCTGCAGGATGTTTTTAGATATTTGTTTCAAATCAGTTCTGGAAAATGTCTAACATATACTGTTTTCCATTCTGAATAGATATCTAGCGCTTCTGTGCCGGGTTCCCGAAAACCGTTTCCAGAATTTTTTAATCCACCAAAAGGCATATGAGGTTCACTACCATATGTTGGTCCGTTAACTGAAACAACCCCTGTTTCAATTGACTGTATAAAAATTTGCACCCTGTGAATATTGTTTGTATGGATAGCGGCTGTCAGCCCGAATGGGGAATTATTGGCAAGTTTTATTGCCTCATCAAAATTTTTAACTTTATAAAGACAGGTGATAGGACCAAAAAGTTCTAAATTTGATATCTCTGCATCAGTTGGAACATTTTCCAAAATCGTTGGCTCCATGTAATACCCATTTTTATATCTGGTGCCAACTTTTCTCCTACCGCCTATTAAAATTTTACTACCTTCTTTTTTGGCATTTTCAACGGCAGACACCATCTGTTCCAGTTGTGTAAGGTTAATGACGGGTCCAAGATCATCCTCATCCCCTGAACCAAGTTTTAATTTCAGGGTTTTTTGCAATAATAATTTTTTAAACTTGGGGTATATTTTTTCAAAAACTATTATTCTTGAACCTGAAGCACACCTTTGGCCGGCATTGGAAAAAGCCGAAAGGTAAACATCTGTTGCAGCTTTTTCCAAATCAGCATCATTGCAAACGACCAAAGCATTTTTTCCACCTAATTCCAGACAAACTTTGGCAAGCCTTTCGCCTGCAGTTTTTTGTATCCACCTGCCAACTGTTACTGAACCTGTAAAAGAGACCAAATTTACCCTATTATCTTCAACAAGAGGAGCTCCTGTCTCCTCACCAAAACCATGAATAATATTGAAAACTCCATTTGGCAAGCCAGCTTCTTTTAAAATTTTGGCAAACAAATTCGCAGTGTAAGGGGTATCTTCCGATGGTTTCATAATTGCAGTATTTCCGCAGAGAAGTGCTGGATAAGCTTTCCATGCAACATTGGCAATCGGGGTATTTGCAGCGATGATTAAAGTACATACCCCGATTGGTTGTCGAATAGTATATGCAAATCGATTTGGTACACCTGAAGTAGTAGTTTTTCCATAAAACCTTCTTCCCTCTCCGCATATAAAAAATCCCAATTCAATAGCTGCTCCAACCTCACCCAAAGCATCCTTTTTAGATTTACCGGTTTCAAGGTGTATTATTTCTGCAATTTCTTCATTTCTACTCTGCATTATCTGTGTTGCTGCTCTTAAAATTTCTGCTCTTTTTGTAATTTGAGTATTTTTCCAATTTTGAAAAGCTTCGGTTGCTGAAGATAATGATATTTCGCAGTCTTTAATGCTACTTCTTGCAACTTTACCAAGGATTTTACCGGTATCAGGATTGAGTTTTTCAAAATATTGTTGATCGGCAGAAGACCTTTCCTTATTATCAACCCAGTTTAAGACTTTTTCCGGATAAAACATATGTTGAATTATAGCACAGTTATTCCACCGTCAATCTGGATATTTTGGCCAGTGATATATTTTGATGCATCTGACGCAAGAAATACCAAAGATCCTGGCAGGTCGTCATCAAAAGCCATCCTACCTAAAGGAATTTTGGCTATAATTTTTCTTCTGAATCTTATGTCCTGATTATTAAAAACGGCTCCAGGAGAAATTGCATTGACTCTAATATTATTTTTACCCCAATGAACTGCTGTATATTTTGTTAAATTTAACAAAGCTGCTTTTGACGGTCCGTATAAAGGTGGTTTTAAAAACGGTGGATCAGTTTTTATGTGTGTGTAATTTTTAGGATCTGGGACTATTTCGGCATACATAGAAGCAATATTTATAATGGAACCATTTTTTATTTTTGACATCTCTGATCCAAAGACTTGTGTCATTAAAAAGGTTCCTAAAACGTTTACCTCTAAGATTTTTTTTCCTACCTCAAATGGGATATGTTCAAAATAATAAGTTTTTGCCGTTGTTGATGGGGGTTGATCAATTCCCGCATTATTAACCAATATTGTCGGAATACCCAAGTCATTTTTAATTTTTTCCAGAACTTTTTCAACCTGTTTTCTTTTGGTGATATCTGCTTTGTAAAGTTTCAATAGATTATTTTTAAACTCGGTTGTTAATTTTAAAAAATTTTCTTTAACCCTTGTTTTTGACAGATCAATTGCGGCAACAACCGCTCCCGCCTCAAGTAATCCCCGGATCCAAACCGGTCCTAAAAGACCAAGAGCACCTGTTACAACGGCAATTTTTCCATCAAGTCTAAATTTGTCCATAATTTGACTGCTGTATAATCAATATTAAATCCGTTAAATTTCGAATCACATGATCACCACGTTTTTTAGGCAATATAAGGTTAACAGTTGTCAGTACAAGTGGATGTGCATCATTGGGACATGTAGAAAAACCTACCTTTTTTAATAATGGAATATCATTTATATCATCTCCAATAAAACAAACCTCACTGAAGTTTAATTTCCATCGTTCAATTAATTTATGGGCTTGAGAAATTTTATCATCAATCCCAATAAAGCATTCTATCTTTAATTTTTTCGCTCTTGCTGTAGCAATTGAAACTTTCTCTTTTGAAATCATCCCGATTTTGAAATTAGCTTTTTGCATCTGCTCTAATCCTAAGCTATCTATTCTTGAAAAACTGGCAAATTCCTCACCGTCTTGATTAACCCAAACTTTTCCATCTGTCATAGTCCCGTCAACATCCATAATAATACCTTTAATATTTTTTATCTTCTTTTTTAAATCAGCAGATAATTTCTCCGATTCGATATAATCCGACAGGTAATTTTTATATGTGATAAATGATAGGGCTTGTTTGGGTGCTAAACGATGGGGGATACCGGAATTTATTGTAATCATATCACCTTTTTTAACCACAATCTTTTCGGGATTTATTAGGTTTGTACCCCTCCATTCATGTATTGATCTAAATGTTTTTTCTTCTATCTCCCCGCCCTTTTCCAATATTCCACTACCAGAAATTATATAACTTAAATCTACTGCCATATCATGTTGCTCAACCTTTAAAGGTTTCTTGGCAAGATTTAACGATAACAGAGGTCTTCCAAATCGGTCGGTTTTTAACACCATTGTTTTTTTGCCATTTTTTTGAATGACCTTGGTTAATTTGGAGAGGTTATCTATCATGGAAGAATTTCAATATATCCAAAATCCAGCGGTTGATCCTTTTTTAATGGAGTTTTCAGGATCTTACCGTAGAATTTTTCAATGTGGTAGGGGAGTATGCCCTCGCAGGGAGATTTCAAAGTTAAGTCATTTTTAGTAATTTTATGGCCTTGAGGTAATTGTTTTGCAGCCACAATGCATTTACCCATTTTGAATCTTGCCGGTTCTTCTTCCTTAAACATTTTTTTTATGCCATCCCCTAGCGCTAATCTGATGCGCCGCAGATCCCTAACGAGTTTTTTCATACCGACCGGTTCTAAAGAAAACGCATGGTCTGAACCCTTCATTGATCTGTCAAGCGTAAAATGTTTTTCAATAACTCTTACTCCGAGACAATATGCTACAGGATCGACAGAAATCCCGTTAAAGTGGTTTGAGAACCCAATTACTGTATTAGGAAATTTCTTCCTAAAGGTTTCAATAACCCTCATATTCAGATATTGCGCCGGTGCCGGATAGACTGCGGTGCACTGCATTAAAACCAACTTATTGTTTATATCTGTTATTTCATCATGTGCTCTTATAACGTCATCTAAATTTGCTGTCCCTGTTGATACGATCATAGGTTTTTTAAATTTAGCAACATACTTTAAAAGAGGGATATTGATTATGTCTGAAGATGCAATTTTGAAACAATCAACGTTGAGATCATTTAAAAAATCAGCACTTTGAAAATCCCAGGCTGTTGCAAAAAATATAAGCCCCAATTTTTCTGCGTAGCGTTTTAGTTTTTTGTATTCCTTTTTACTAAACTCTAATGCTTGTCTGTGAAGACCATAGGTCGGACCGAATGCATGTTCTGAATTATATGGTGTGTCAAAAAACTTTTTTGTAAAGACCGCTCTATTGTTTCTTTTTTGTATCTTTACAGCATCAACACCGCAGAACCTGGCCATTTCAAACATTCTCTTGCAAATTTCTACATCACCTTGGTGGTTTTGGCCAATCTCAGCTATTACAAAACAATCACTTGAATCGGAAATTACTTTATCGGCGATCTTTATTTGCCTTAAATAAGACATTTTTAAAGGATAATATCACAATAAAATATTTCCAAAAAAAAAGCAATATATCAATTTTTTTCATACCCTAGCCGTAAGTGAAAGCTTAAAATATAAAATTTACTTCATGAAGAAATTGGATTCCTTGCGTTTAAGCCAAGCGTCTAAGGTTTGTGCATTTTTATCTTTTTCAGATTGGATAGGTTTTACATTAATCGGCCATTTAATATCAATTTTGGGGTCGTTCCATAAAATACCTGATTCACAGTTAGGATTATATATGCTTGTGCACAAATACTGAATCTCTGCCCACGGGCTTAATACTAAAAAACCTCTGGCAAAACCTGCAGGAGCATAAAGCATTTTTTTATTGTCTGAACTTGCTTCTATCCCGAACCATTTTCCTAGTGTTTTTGATTGTTTTCTAATATCAACTGCAACTATGAATGCCTTACCTAAGGAAACCCGCATTAGTTTAGCCATAGGGGGGGTCCATTGAAAGTGCAGCCCTCGGACTACTCCTCTTTTTGATCTGGAATGATTTTCTTGGACAAATTCTGCTGTAATTCCTGCTTCAAAGAGTTTATCTTTTCTATAAACCTCCATAAAAAAACCTCTATTGTCACCTAAAACATTAGGGGTTAATACAAAAAGATCCTTGATTTCTGTTTTTTCTATAGTCATTTATTTTAACTTATTTATGTCCTCTTATATTATAATATTTATCATCCTTAAAATCAAAATACAATCTTGAGCAATCTGATTCTTCATTGTTGATAAGAGTTGTTTTTAGTTAATTGATTTAAAATTTTATTGACCATTTTAATTTCGTTATTTGGATTATTGTTTGATCTTGTCATTCCTCTTAGATGAAATCCGAAAGGTTTATTATGCCAAATAAACTCTTCAAATCCTAGTATTGCAACATCAGGTAAGCCATAATTTTTAAAACCGTTTTCGGTATAAGATAGTGAATCCTTGGGAAGAAAACATAAATTTTCAGGAAGCATTGTCTCAAAAAAAATATTTAATGAGGAAACTGCATATTTAGGATTTAGAAAGTCACTTTTCTTGAAAACAGGTGTAATGCATTCAAACCTTGATCCTAAAAATTTCTTATAAATACGGTAACCTGTATCTTTTGATTGTAAAATTATCTTCCTGTCGATAAATGTAATTGCCTGAAGTAACGTGATGAGTGGTGATTTTGGTTTTAAATTTCCTTTAAACAGAATTTTCCCAAATCCGTGAGTTTTTACTGTTATCTCTTTATTGTTATATCCGGGTAAGAAATTAATTTTATTTTTATCAACACTTTTTAAGTCAATGAAAAGGCAGTGTACTGCAGGGAAATATCTGTATTTTGTGTACCATTTAGGATGCCAAGGGGTACCCAAAAAAGATAATTTTTGCAAACGCATATATTCGATAACGCTTTTGAGCAAGCCGGTTGTAATTATATAAAAATCAGGGTCTAAAATCAGGGCATACCGCGTCCTAACATTTTTAATAGCTTTATTGAGTGCAGCTCCATGGTGGTAGCTACCTCTAAAATATGAAGGAATATTATCCGGATAGCTCTCACCTTTAATTATTCGTAAACCCTTGGAAGTTTTTGAATAATTTTCTTGACCGGAATTATTAACTATAAACCATCTGATTTCTATAGATTTATTTAATTTTTTTAAAAGATCTATATTCAGTTTCAGAAATCCTAAATGGTCACTAGAGAAATAAACAGAACATACAGTTAATTTTGTCATTTTAGTAATGTTCCAAGTAAATGCTTATATCGGTACAATGAATTCCGATGCCGGTTTTTTGTAAAAGCTGAATATAATGAGGTTATCAGTTGCGATAATCTGGTTTTTGTGGAAACATTCAGCTGGGTATAAGGGATAGCGAATTGATTAATCTCTTTTGTGTTGTAATATTTTTTCATGATATCCTCAACAGATGTAAGTTGGCTATTGTGAGGCGAACAATTACGGTTGAGGCTATATACAAAAGGGCATTTCCAATCGGCACACTTTTTTATGTAATCAGTGACTTGTTTTGTTGTCATTTCCTGAAAAGAAACCATATTAATAATCAAATCAGGGCGCTGAAATTTTAATTTTTTCCAAAGATAATTGGGTATAAAAACAAAGTCATACGCAATAATATCTTTGATCTGAACTTTTTGGAAATTATCAAAAAATAATATTTTTTTATTTGGAAATAGTGTTATTAAATATGTTGCAGAAAATAATAAAGCCTGAGGTAAATCTACTACAACATAAGTGATATCGGGAAAAAGTGTTTTAAACTGGTATGCAAACCCACCCCAACCAGAACCAATTTCTAAAATTATTTTTGACTTTTCTTTTTTAAAGCAATTGAGCTGATCGTTATAGTCAAGTGTTATTAAACATTCGTAAAATTTTAAAGTGTCTAAATTATATAATTTTCCATTAATAATATGTCCAAAACCACCTAACAAAGGTGACTCCGGTACTAGCAGGGAATTTTTATCTTTGGACTTTAAATATTTCAACTTATTTTTTAACAAGGTGCTACTATGAGCATGGTGCTGACGATATTGATATTCATGCAATCCTGTTAAGTGGTAGGAATGGTGTCTTAAATTGTAAATTATCAAAGGTGAAGCCTTCAGCATATAATCAAAACCCCGAAGTTCTTCCTGCCAGTAAAGGCTTAATTTTTGATCGGTATTGTTATTGAGCATTGAGAGAACTGCCTTTCTTACTATTTGATAATTCTTATACCCTTTACTATTTGATAACCTGATTAGATATTTCTGGAATTTAGAATTAGACATTTTTTTAAAAAGCCCTATACCAACATTTTCTCAATCTGATTAGCCATAACTTCTCCGGCTGTATTTTTAAAGCCCAAAGGATTTATATAAAGGCTTACAAAGTTTTCCCTTTTTTTCTTTAAATTATCTTTTCCATTAAGAACATCAAGAAACTTTTTCAAAAACTGGTTTTTTGAATATGCCAGTTCCATAACATTATTTTTAAGTAAATGCTGAAAATGTTGTGCTTCCTGCTGGGTTTGGCGGTATTTTTCTGACATCATTGCTATAATGGGCTTATTTATGATTACGGCATCTATCATCGCACTGGTGTTAATACCAACTACTGCAGACGCGTAGTATAAAGTATCATAGAAAATTTGTAATTTCTCGTTTGTTGAAGGAAGTGATCCTCCTTTTGGGTATATAATTAGTTTAGGTTTACTGATTTTTTGGTATATTTTAGCGTTTGCAGGATGAGGTCGTATAATCAGTTGAGTTCTATTTAAGCGGTTGTCTTTTGCCTGATCGAGAGATTGACGGATTTCTTGAATCAGCCAAGTTTCATCGGATGCTATGTTGCCGGAGGAGCCGAGATATAATAAAATAGGATCGTTAGGATTTAACCCTAATTTTGTACAAAAAACAGTTCTATTTATCGATGGTTTTAAGTTTCCGAACCATTTGTCAAAAAATGGTGAACCAGCAATTTTTATATTTTTCTTATTTATTTTTTGATGAATAATAGCTTCTTTTTCCTGCGACTTATTCCAAACCAAAAGTAAATCAGGTGTGATATGAATTAATCCTTTAGTGGTAAGATTATCCCAGGATAGAACAGGTATAACAGTAGGTATATTTATTTTTTTTGCAGCTTTTATATATTCTATTTCTTCGGAAAAACGCATATTTGCCGGTCCTGCAATAACTATCGCTGGTTTAAAGTTTTTAATATCAATTAAAATATTTTTATCAGCAGGGGTATAAAATTCAATTTGACTTAAAATATGTCCAAAAAGATTAGATTTTATCATACTGTTTACAAATTCATATTTGGTTAAAAATGGTAAAGGTGGTATTAAATAGCTTCGCCATCTCTTTTTGTAATAATCGGATTGGTTTTTAATAAGTAAATACCGTCTATAACTTAACAACTCTCGCAGAGGGAATATATACATTCTTATCCAATTCTTTCTGATTTTAGACCAGCCAAATTCAAAATTTTTATTTTCTTTTTGAAAATTTTTTATTTGTGTTGGAATATTTCTGCCCCAATTCTTATTAAATAAAATCTTAGTTTTGATATTTTTATCACAGAGAGCTTTTATGATAGATTCATAATAGGTAAAATGTTCCGTTGATCTTATTATAAAAAGAACTTTTTTAATTTTATGCATTTATAAAATCTTAAGAGCATTGTTATATCTTTCTGGTGTACCAATATCAACGACGTCGCTTTCTGCCAAAAAACCGAAACAGTTAATATTTGGTAAATTTGGGAAAACGTCATTTTCTATAGAAAAACTTTCTTCGCGAGGAAAATATTTGATGAAATCTTGATTCATCAAATAAATTCCTGCATTGATTAAAGAAATTCCTTTTTGATAGGATTTTTCTTTAAATGAAATAATTTTTTGTCTAGAATCGATTGCTATATTACCATAATCCTTTGCATTATTGGAAAAGGTTAATACTATGGAGCATGTAGACTTTTTAATAATATGAAAATTAAAAAAATCCATAAGATTAATCTTGCAGATAGAGTCACCGTTTAATATAAAAAATGAATTACCCTTTATAAGGGAGTTTGCTTTTTTTAAAGCCCCACCCGTTCCCAACGGTTTATTTTCTTCTGAAAAGATAAAATCAAAGTCCCCGTAGTATTTTTTACAGTAATTTTTAATCTGTTCTTTCATTACCCCAACGCAAAGTATTACTCTTTTTATATTATGGAGTTTTAGAAAAGTTAAAAGAATATCAAAAAAAGTTTTGTCACCAAATTTTACTAATATCTTGGGTGTTTTTGGAATAATAGGTTTTAACCTGGATCCCACTCCTCCACAAAGAATTATGGTATCAATAGATTTTAAATCTTGAATGGAATCCATTTAAGTCTCAGGCATTCTATAGATAATTTTGCTTCCTTGGTATTCAAAACTAAACGGGACATATAGCAATTTTTTAAGTTTTTTTCTGATTGTCTCATGAGAATCCGGTTTGACGTAAAAAAGCATGAAGCCTCCTCCGCCTGCTCCCAATAATTTCCCTCCAATCGCCCCGGCAGATAGAGCGGAGTTATAAATTAAATCAATAGTTTCATTGGTGATTTTATGGGTGAGACTACGCTTGATCTTCCAGTTTTCATTTAAAAGTTTTCCGAACTGGTCGAGCTTCGTATCTTTACTGGTTAGTATCTTATATGCTTTGTCTACTATCTGAAGCATAGCCTTTAACTCTTTACTCTTTTTTGGAGTAGACTTTATTTGTGTTCCAGCTATACCAGAGGCTTGTCTGGTTATACCTGTAAAAAAAAGCATAAGATGATTTTGCAAATAATTTAAGCGCTTTTTGCCAATATTTATAGGCATAATTTTGATTTCATCCTTTCCTCCGAATAAGATTTTATTAAATCCGCCATAAGAAGCTAGTGTTTGATCTTGGGAGCCCACGTTTTCTTTAATCATATTTTGTTCTATATGTATTGCATCCTTTGCTAATTTCTTTTTGTCAACCCTATTTCCGAATAGTCCGTATAGACTATTGAGTAGTCCGACTGTAAATGCCGAACTAGTACCAAGGCCGGTAAAAGCAGGTAAATCAGCATTATGTTGTATTTCTAAGGAACTATTAATTTTAAGAAAATTTAAGCACTCCCGTACAGAAGGATGTTTTATTTGGGAAATTTTTTTTGTATACTCTTGTTTAGTATATCGTATCCTGTAGTTATATTTAAAAAAAGGAGGTAGAATACGGCATGTAACATAACAAAATTTGTTTATGGAAGTACCGATCACCGCACCTCTATTTTTTCTGTACCATATAGGGTAATCAGTTCCTCCGCCAAAGAATGAGATTCTAAAAGGGGTTCGTGTGATAACCATTAGCCCTTTGGATTTTAGTATGATTTTTAAGTTTGGTCAAGGTTATAACTTTTCCCAATGCAGTATTTTCTATAATTTCTGCCGTCTTTTCTCCGGCCGATTTTTCCAGCCCGAATGGCCTAATAAATTTTTTCACAAACTTAATTCTTTGTTTCTTTTTTTTGTCGATACCTTTTGCTAATAAACTGATAATTTTACTTAGCTCCTGCAGGGATTTTACTGTTTCAATAACGTCATTTTTCACAAGATGTTGAAAATGCAAGGCCAATTCCTGTGTATTTTTGTATTCATCAACCATAAATGCAACTACTGGTTTATTCAAAATTACAGCGTCTATCATGCCACTGGTATTGATTCCCACTGTAGCAATGCTGTGGTATATAGTATCAAAAAATAACTGGATATCATTATTGGTCCCAGGTAAATTTCCTCCCTTAGGGAATACGATAAAACCATTAGCGCCTAATTTATCAAAAATTGCAGCATTCATTGGATGAGGTCTTATGATAATTTGGATTTTTCTTAAAAGTATATTTTTAGATGACTTTAAATAATTATTTATATTTTTAATTAGTCCTGTTTCATCCTTTGCAATTGTTGCAGAAGAGCCAAGGTATAAAAGTATCAGGTTCTTTGGATCCAAATTTAATTTATTGCAAAAAGCCTCTTTTGTAAGCTTTGGTTTTAAATTTCCAAACCACTTATCAAAGAAAGGAGATCCGATAATTTCTATATTTTGCTTTGGGACTTTATGGATTATTTCTGCCTCTTGGGATTGGGTTTTATTCCAGACAAGGACTTTATCGGGAATGTTAGGTTATCCCATGATGAGATTGGGATTATTGTCGGTATTCCCATTTTTTTTGCCGCCTTTATATAAGCTAATTCCTCAGAGAAACGCATGCTACAAGGTCCTGCGATAACTACATCCGGATTAAATTTTTCAATATTATGTTTTATTTTTTGACACACGGGAGCGGACTGTTCAATAAGCCTTAGTATTATTTCAGTAAACCTAGTTTTTATAATATTATCTACAAAGGGGATTCTTACTGCTATTCTTACAGCTGATGGTAGATATTTTTTGGCTCTGTTGAGATAATAATAAGACTGTTGATTAAACAAAAGATACCGTCTGTAGGACAGTAATTCTCTGGAAAAAAAAAGAAGATTTCTCCATACGTCATCCCTTCTTAAAAGCCAGTCCTGACTCATGTTTTTTATCCCCTTTGAAGATTGATTAAAAGATACAATGTTTAGTTCCTTGCTCCATCCGCTATCAAAAAGTATTAATGTCTTATGCCCCCTTTTTGATAAATTTTCCACAATGCTTTTGTAATGGGTAAATACATTTATAGCACTGATAGCAAATAAAATTCTTAATTCATTTTTCTTTTTCATAATACGTGCCCAGCATTATTCAAAATTTTTACTTTCCTTGTAGATTAACTTAAACTGTTATCCCAAACCGCCGGAATTTTTTTCTTCTTTAATTTGTTCAGATTTTTTTTATTAATGTTTAATGTAAGTTTAAGATATAAATATGGCATTATTAGATTTTTCATAATTTGAAAAGAAAATAACTTATTGTAATATATGTAATAGTTTTCTTTTAATATTCTAATATACTCGAAAAGCAATGTTTTTAAGTAAAATCTTTTACTGCAATAATCTTTGATGAGGTTTAATCTATTCCAATACATCTCATTTTTCCTTAGGATTACATAACTGTGGTTCAGTATAGGATGTATAAATAAATTTATACGGCAAAATTTAACAGAAACATCTCTTTTTACGCATTCTAAAATAAAAGCTGGATCAGCAGCACCAATAAGGGGTATGAGGCCTATTTTAGAAAACACCCTTCTCCGCATAAGGAATCCAATTCCGCATGCACCGTATCTGATTACATTTTCTGGATTATTGGTATATTCAATACCTTTGGGGATGTAATAAAGTTTTGAACCATTAGGGTATATCTTTGTACCTCCGCATACCATCACATCTACTGATGGATTTTCTTCCATAATTTTAAGAGCCTGTTCCATAGCCTTAGGATAAATAACGTCGTCATCTGCTAAATTCTTAATGTATTTACCTTTGGCTAGCAAAATACCTTTGTTAAATGCATGTGCCACAATAACATCAGGTTCAGATACAAAAATATCAATAAATTTTTTATACTTTTTTATTACCTGATAGGTTTTATCGGTAGAACCTCCGTCTATAACAATTAACTCATCTTTTGGAGTAAGTAATTTAATGTACTGCTTTAAAGCCTTTTCAAGATGCTTCGCTCTGTTTTTAGTTGGCAAAATATACGAACATCTTTTTGGAAGATAATCTTCGAAATTTTTGCGGGGAGTTTTTGTGGCAACCATCGGTTATTGAATTCTAATATTAAAACGTTGACAAAAACAATATACGCAAAATGCTTAATTAAGGATCATTGACAAATTGATTTCTTTTTATGACTTGATAACCTTTTATGAGTTCAGAGATACCTTTCTGAATTGATATTTTGGCAAAAAACCCCTTTTTCCAATTTTTTCACTCGTCACAACGTAATCCCTTTTATCTGGATCTTCGGAAATGAGAGATTCAAGATATACAAAACCTGGTACCTATTTTTTAATTTCCTCACAGAGCTGAAATTTCGTTAAGTTAATGTCATGTAGTTTAACATTATAAACCGCTTCTTTCAAATGTTTAAAATTATTCAGGCAAAAAATAAAGGCTTTAGAAACGTCTTTGATATGAAGATAAGCTCTTCTAAAACTGGACTCAAAAAGTACGATAAATCGATCGTTTAAGGCTTGGTATGTGAAATCATTAACTAAAAGATCCAGTCTCATATGTGGACTGATGCCAAAAACTGTAGCAAACCTGAATAAGATCCAATTTTTGGATTCACTAATATATTTTTCAGCAGAGACCTTAAGTTTTGAATATAAAGATATGGGAGGAGGAAAAGCAGCATCAACTTTTTTAAGTTGTTCTTTGGTTAACCTATCATCCCTTGCATCTCCCCTGATAATCTTCAGATTTTTATTGTACCTTCGCAATACCACGAGTGTAAACTCGTGGATGAAGGAGGTTCCGACGAAGTCGGACTCCGCGAAGCGGAGAACAAGAAGATATCACGGGCGTTAGCCCGTGGAAGATTCATTATTACAAACATCCAGTAGGGAAGTTTGGTTATATAAAAATTTATCTAAAACTATTACCTGATGCTCCTGTTTTAAAAGTTCCGGTACAAGTATGGAACCGATGTATCCGGCCCCGCCCGTAACTAAGATTTTCATAATCAAAACCCTAGTCTTTTAGCACACCCGTCGAAGAAAAGGCCTTCTTTTAGATATTCTTTCCCAAATAATTTCATGAATTTTATTCTTGGAAGAGCTAACTTCTTACCTGTTTCTGTCCACATCATATCATACCATTCGCTTACCCATTCTATTGAATGGAATATGGTACCTTTTTGTTTCTGAGGTAGTATCCCGCTTCTAAATTCTGCATAACATGGTAGTTGCCAGTTCATTGCAGTTGATCGTACAACCATATTGGCACCCATTCCATCTATCCGGTCAGCATCCATTAAAACTTTTATCAGCTCCGTTTCTCGAACTTCATGATTTAAAAGAGGATGATCTTCTATGGCAGTTAGTATTAAATTTTTTTCATCTCTGCTGACGCCTTTTAGGCCATCAACGAAATTAGCTATTATTTCAGCAGAAAGTTGTCCGTGTAGTTTGTTATGAGCCCTCGGGTCATCTATAACCCGACCAACATCATGTTGAAGTCCTGCTAAAGTTGCATGGTAGGGAGACACTTTTTCTAAAATTGCTATATTGCCTGCCAAATAAGCAACTCTTGTCCAATGATCAAGGCCATGTCCACCAATCCTTAAAGGGCCTTTGTTGCAAGCATCCTGGAATATTTGGTTTATGTATGATTTAGTCTTAATAAGCGTAGCTCGTTCGTGATCTTTAAAATAAATATCATGCGGAAGAGCGTTTTCTATATCTTTTAAGCCTATTCCTGAAGTATCTTCGATGTTCATTCTGCGAAATTTTTGTTCAAAAAACGGTTATCTAAAAAATAACCGCCATTTGGGTGTAACTCTGACCCGGTTGTGTGTTGTGACAGAGCTGATGCTAAGTATAAAACTGTATTGGCGACTTCTTGCACATTCGTAAACCTTTTTCCCAACGGTATTTTGGATTCTAAGTAATTTTTTAGAGCCTGACCTTGAGGGTTTTTTGTAACCGCCTCTTCAGCAAGTGGAGTCCAAACTTGTGCCGGGATAACGGAATTAACCCTTATTCCATACTTTGCTAAATCCAGCGCCCACTCTTTCGTTAATGCCAGAATTCCTCCTTTGGCTGCAGCATAGCCTGAAGTATGCCCTTCGCCCATTAAAGCGACTTTGGATGATATGTTTACAATTACACCTTTAGATTGGATGAGATAGGGGAGGGCATAATGGGCTGTATAAAAGTAGTGAAAAAGATTCTTTTCTAAGGATGTGATAAATTTATTAGGATCATCTTCCAGCCCAATAAAATCATTTACTCCGGCATTATTGACCAAAATATCTATTTTGTTAAATTGATTGATGGTTCTTTCAATAAAATCAACAACCGTTGAGCTTTTCATAAGGTCACCATGGAAGAAAAAAGTATTATAACCCAGCTCGTTTAATTCTTGACTCAAAGAAACACCTAGAATTTTATTAATATCAATAAAAGAAACAGCTGCCCCTTCTTCTGAAAATTTTCTGACAACTGCTTCACCAATCCCCCTTGCCCCACCTGTAACTATTGCAATTTTATCCGCCAGTAATTTTTCCATTGCAGGAATTATAACATAGGAGTTAACTCAGTCAAGCCCGTTTTTACGGTACCATAAAACGGTTTTTTTCAACCCTTCTTTCAAAGAAGTTTTTGGAGTAAAGCCTAATAGTTTTTTGGCTTTGGAGATATTAATTAACCTGATTGGGATCATAGTAGGTTTTGAAGAATTAAAGATAATTTCCGGATTTTTAAAATTATCGATGCTAACTAGTGTTTTTAAAACTTGGAAAATACTGATAGGTTTGCCGCCACCAATATTAATGGGTTGGAAACCATCCATTTTTTCAATTGCGAGAAGTAGCCCGTTTACCAAATCCTCAACATAGATAAAATCCTTAATATCTTTTCCATCGCCCCAAACCTCTAAAGGTTTGTGTCTTTCAACAACTTTCCTCACCAGAGCCGGTATAACATGTGAGGTTTCCCATGCAAAATCATCAAATGGTCCGTAAATATTTCCCGGTCTAACCACAATAGTTTGCATAGGGTTCTTAATTTTAATTGCATACATCTCACATAATTTTTCCGTAAATAATTTCATCCACCCGACTGGGAAATATTTTTCATAAAATTCATAATTAACATCAGTTTCCCTGACAGGGTAATTTGTTAGTGGGTAAACAGTATTGCTGGAGATAAATAAAAATTTTTTTACCCCGGCTTGATGTGCTGCCTCCAGCATCAGGCTATTCATAATTACATTAGGGGTTACATGGCTCAGCGGAGTTTTTTCAATAACCGCAGCGCCAGAGGTATTAGCAGCGCACATAAAAACAAGATCCACATTCTTGACTGCTTTTTTGCAATCTGATTTTTGGCTAAGATCTGCTTTAATAAATTTGACCCTGTGGTTACTGATTTGCGGCGGTTTTTTATGTATCGTTGCTGAAACTTTAGCACCCTTTTTCAGTAGTTTGAGAATTAGATTTGTTCCGACAAATCCCGCACCGCCAGCTATCAACACACTTTTATTCTGGAAATAATTTGATTCCCGCTTTCGCGGGAATGACGGGGTGTGGTAAAAATTAAAATCTTCTGCCTGTTTCATCTCGCATGGATAATATTGGGTTTTTAGTCGGCCACCAGATTTTAAATTCCGGATCGTCCCATTTAATGGTAAATTGGCTATCTGGGTCATAGTATGCAGTTTGTTTATAATAGTAAATATCATAGTCCGATAAAACCAGATGTCCGTTACCATGGTTAGGCGGAATTAAAACTTGCAGTCTGTTAGTTCCCGACAGTGTAAATGATTCCCACTTTCCGTAATCTTTTGAATTTTTATCAAAATTTAAAACAACAAGATAAAATTTTCCATACAGACATGAAACCATCTTCCAGGTTTTGATATCACCATGAATACCTTTTAAAACACCTTTAGTGCCGGTTGAAATATCATCTTCTACAAATTTTAAGTTAAGGGCATCTTTTGCGTATGGGGTTCCTTTTAATGCATCTGTAAGCGTTTCCTTGTATAATTTTTCATTGTACAGTCCAACATATTCTCCCCTAAAATCTTCATAAGAATCCAGTTTTATAAGGAGTACTCCCTCAAGTTTTGTTTTAGATACTTTCATTTGAAGTAATTTTTCTTTTTTAAATAATCCTTCCGGTTGTTTATAAACCAATTCCAGGTTTTCTGCAACCCTGTTTTTAATGGGGTAGTCGGATTATAATGGATTATTTTTTTAGCAAGGGATAAATCCATCACTCTTTTGGGAAAACCTGAAGGTTTGGTTGCATCAAATCTATAGTTAAAATCTAAAAAGGTATGCAAAGCGTTAACAAGTTGTTTGATCGAATACCCTTTTCCGCTGCCTAAATTTACAAAACTGCCTTTGGTTCCGTAATGCAAAGCCAGAATAATTCCCTCAGCTACATCTTTGGAATAAGCAAAATCCCTTATAGCTTTTCCATCCCCCCAAACTACTACAGGATCCTCTTTTTGATAAATCCTATACATTAGGGAAGGGATGACCATGGCATTATTCGGGTCAAAATTATCCCCAGGCCCATATACGTTGCAGGGCCTGACAACAGCAAAATTCTCAAGCCCGTACTGTATTTTATAAGATTGTATTTGCAGTTCTGATATCCTTTTTGCCCAACCAGGAAACATATCCATCGGCGGCCCATCCTGGTTTTGATTTTCTTTAAAAACTGCAGCCGGTGTGTAAGCACCAATGGATGAAGTGTAGACAACTTTTTTCACATTGTTAATTCTGCATGCTTCCAGTACATTTGTATTGAACATCAGTAGTGGTACAAAAAAGCTGGCAGGTTTTGTTTTTGTGACTTCAATAGATCCCTTTATTCCCGCTAAATGAAAAACAAAATCTGTATTATTAGTAACTTTTTTACAAAAATCAAAACTTGTTAAATCACCATAAATATGCCTGGCCTTTTTATTTACGTTAACTTTATCCAAAGAAACAATTTTAACCTTAGCGCCGGATTCGATCAATATGTCAACTACCTGCCTGCCGATTAAACCGGTTCCACCGGTCACCAAACATTTTTTATTCCTGAAGTTTCTTAAAACTTTGCGATCAATCATAGACAAAATATGAGACCCTTGATGTAAATTTATGCCTTTTTAATTTAATATTATTTAGCCCAAAAACCTCACTTAAGGCAATAGTTTCTCCGGGGCTATCTGCGTCATTTAGCTCGTCGAATGCAAGCAAGCTTCCTTTAATAAGGTGAGGCTTTATAGCTTCGAGGCATTTTTTAGTAGGCTTATACAGGTCAAAATCGAAATAAGCCAGTGAAATTATTGTTTCAGGATATTTTTTTAAGTATTTAATTATTTCTATTGTTGCATCTCCAGCTATTAATTCATATTTTTTGATGTGAGAAAGAGGATTTTCCTGTTCATGGTAATCCATGATTTTTTCAAGATAATTCTGATAATTTTTTGTTAGAGCCAACCCTCTTTTTACCATCATTTTTGATGTACCATCCTTGGAACTGATTTGGGGAAATCCTTTAAAAGTGTCAAACCCGACAATTTTTCTGTGTCTGTTAAATGGGTCATAGATTCCTCGTAGAGCCGAAAATAGAGCCAAATTTTGTCCCCACCTGGTTCCAAACTCAAAAACAACTCCTGGAATATCAACAATTTTTTGAAAGATGTGGTCCATAAATAAAATCCTGGACAAATTTTTAGAATTTAGGAAAAGCCCTAAATTAGATAAAATCTGTTCATCGGGAATGGGACAGTTTTTTAAATAACCAATAATCTCTTCCCGTATTTTTTTCTCTGTAGCACTCTCGTAAGTTAAAATTTTTTGAAGATCTTTTTTCATTTTATTCAACAATTGCTGAAATGGGTTTTTTGCCTTTGTGTGCAATTACCCAGGCCCAGTACCTGATACGTCCTCCTACAAGGTCGTATTTGTATTTTCCGCTTTCAGATTTTTGCAATTTGACAGGTTTTAAAAAATCCCCTTTGTATACTTCTTCAGATAGCATGAGGGGTGAAGGGAAAAAATTCAATTTATTGGATAAGGCCTGTTGTAGTGTCTGATAGGCCTTGTGGTTTCCACTAGTTAAAACATTGATATCCTGTACGGGTACATAAATAATGTTTTGCTTGAAAACATTGTTTAACATAAATTTATCGCTTGCTGATAATTTAAAATACAGACTGCCGAAGTTTTCTTTGACATGGCCGATGTTAGTAGTACCAGGTATGGCAATGACATTTTTATGTGAAACGATCCAGTTTAGTATAATCTGGCTTGCTGTGACGGAATATTTTTTTGATAATGAATTTAATTTTTCCAGATATTGAGGATTCTTCAAAATGGCGCCCGCGTTTAAAGGGCTGTAGGAAATTAAGGTGATATTATTTTTTTGGCAATATGGCAAAATGAAATCTTCTACAGTTCTGTCCAATAGGTTATACTCTGTTTGTAATGATACAAGAGGGGCAAATTTTAATACCCCCCTCACTATTTTTAACTGCCTTAGCGAAAAATTGCTGATTCCGACATATCTGATTTTACCAATCTTGACTAGCTTTTCCATGGCAGCAACTGTTTCTTCTATATCGGTATTAGGATTTGGCCAGTGTATCTGGTATAGGTCAATATAGTCAGTCTGAAGCCTTCTTAGACTTTCTTCACATGAGCGGATAACATCTTTATACGAGTTATGTTGCGGAGAAAATTTTGTAGCGATAAATATTTTTTTTCTGATCTTTTTTAAAGCAGTTCCGATTAAGACTTCGGCATGACCGTCAAAATACACTTCAGCAGTGTCTATTAATTTAAGACCCAGGTTTACTGATCCACGGATAAGTGATATTAATTTTTTATCGCGGTATTTATTCTGAGACTCGAAACCGGTTCCGGTACCGAGGCCTATTTTAGGGATTTTTGAAAAGGGATTTTTGAGTGACATCGGATTTATTTAGGATCTATATTCCAACCTTTTAAATCATCGGTTTCAATATTGGTACGTTTTAAACTCGGTTCTTTGTCGCCGAACTCTTCGAGTAATAAATTTTTCATCCTGTTTCTGATTCCATTAAGTTGGTGAGCCATTTTCAGCAGCTTATCATATTGATCAGGTTTTTCTTGCAGCTGATCTTTATTGTTCCAAATATAAACATTGATTTGTGCGATTGTAGTAACCAGTCTAATAATTTTAGCTGTTATTTTTGGATTCTTCTTTTCTTCTAAAATAAACTCGATATCATGGGAGATTTTCCCTAATTCTTTTGAATAACTGTCTTTATTTTTTGATAATTTAATCTCTTTGATCTGGTCAATAGTCAGTGCGTCTATCAGATCGGCTAAAGTCGGAAGAAATTGTCTTGTTTTATGGCTCATCTTTTAAATTTTTGATAATCACTTACATACCAATTAATAGTTTTTAAAATTGCCTGTTCTAAACTGTGCTTAGGCTTAAAGCCCAGAATGTCGGTAGCCCGTTTTACAGAAAGAAGCCTAATTGGGTCTCCGGTTGGTTTGGTGGTGTCCCAATCAATTTTTTGTTTTTGGGGGACATTTCGGGCAATTGTTTGAGCTATTTTTTTGATGATGTATTTTTTGCCGGTTCCCAGGTTTATTGGCAAGCAAGTTGGGGCTTTTTCTAATGCAAGAATCATCCCGTCTGCTGCGTCATCAACAAAAATAAAATCCCTGATAGCGCTTCCGTCTCCCCAGATTTTGACCGGGTTTTCTCCGTTTATCATTCTGGCAATTAACGCTGGAATAACCTGAGCAGTTTTTGGATTAAAATCATCAAAAGGACCAAAGACGTTAGAGGGTCTGACAATCTTTACAGCATCCCAGCCGTATTCCTTAAGATAAGTTTCACCCTGCAACTCGCCGACCCTTTTGGCAATGCCGGGAATCCTGTCATTTTGTTTAGGCATACCATCCCAGACTGTTTCTTCTTCTTTGGGTTTATTTGACTGTGGATAAGCGCAGATGCTGGAAACAAACAAAAACTTTTGAACATTATTTTTAAAGCTTGCATCCATCAGATTTGTCTGAAACCTTAGCATTGGTACGAAATAACTTGCAACTTTTGTTTCATCTATACCTACAGATCCTTTAATTCCAACCAGATTAAAAACATAATCTTTGCCTTTGGTAACTTTTAGGCAGTTATTTAAGTCAGTTAGATCTTTATGGATAAATTCAACCTGTTTTTGGAAAACTTCATCAACAAATTTTTTATCATCAAGCGATACTATAATAATTTTTGCACCGATTTTAAGCAGTTTATTGACCAGAGAAATGCCAATCATGCCGGAGCCGCCTGCCACTAAAATTTTCTTATCTTTATAAAAACTATTGGACATTATTTTTTTTGTTGTTAGTCCATCGCCTTATATTTTTTATCAAGGTCTGATTGTTGAGTCTTAGCGATGAAAGCATATAATCTCTATCGCCATATGTAAAGCAATGACCATCGGAGAACCCAAATCTTAAAAACTTTACAGGTAGATTATGGTCAGTTAAGAAATCACTGATGATTGTTCCAACACCACTGTAAGATAAATGTTCATCAAGCGTTATAACAAAAGGGTATCTTTTTATCAAAGAATACAGCAGCTTTTCGTTTAAAGGTTTTAACCGATAAACATCAATAACACCAAGTTTTAAGTTGTTAGTTTCTAAAGCCTTAGTAATTTCAATTGCTTTATGTACAAATACACCTGTTGTAACAATTACTCCATCATTGCCTTTTTGAACTTCCTTTAGTCCGTCCAAAAAATTATCTTTTTTGTCATAAAGCTCAGGATAGTTGCCTTTATCAAAACGTATATAGGTAAGTCCTGGATATTTATATACTAAATGAGGGAAAACAGATAAACTAATATTATCCGAAGCATTTAAAATCCTCATATGCGGAATTGCCCTCATTGCCGCAAGATCTTGGTTGGCATGATGGGTTGGACCGTCACTTCCGTAAGTTAATCCTCCGCCTATTCCTGCAATTACAACAGGCAGGTTCATTAAAGACAAATTAACTTTAATCTGTTCCAAACAGCGGATAGTGGCAAAGTTGACAATTGCATGGACAAAAACTTTTTTACCCGAAAGTGCCAGTCCTGCTGCCACATTGATCATATTTTGTTCCGCAATTCCCGCATTTATAATCTGCGTTGGTATTTCTTTGTAAAATTTTTCAAAAGAACGAACTCCCTGGTCTGCATGGAGAAGGATTACATCCTTATCTTTTTTTGCAATAACAAAAAGCTCTTCAAAAAAAGCATCCCTCATATCTGAATATTTTGTATTTGGTGCGGTTATTTTTTTCATTAAAGCCCCAGTTCTTTTTCTGCTTTTATTTTCTGATCAGGGTTTGGAACACCGTGGTGCCAATGGGGGTTGTTTTCCATGAATGATACTCCTTTCCCCTTGATTGTGTTTGCGATGATTGCCAGCGGTTTGATTCTTTTTTTTTGCTTTGCTTTTTTGATTGCGTTTATGATCTGCTTAAAATTATGCCCATCTATGTTAACTGTTTCCCAGCCAAAAGCTGCCCATCTGCCTTCCATTGGTGAGTTGCCTGCAAAATCTTTCGTATTTGTTGTTGCGGCAATGGAATTATTATCTACGAAGACCGTTAAATTATTCAATTTTTGTGAGGATGCAAAGTTGGCAGCTTCCCAGACAGACCCTTCAGCGCATTCGCCGTCTCCTAAAATAACAAAAGTGATAAAATTTTTTCTGTCCAGTTTGGCACCCAAAGCAAGTCCTGCACCAATACCCAACCCGTGGCCCAGAGATCCTGAGGATATTTCGATCCCCGGTATAAAATGGTCAGGGTGTCCGCCCAAGATTGAGCCATTTTGCCCGTATGTGTTTAATACCTCTTTTTTGAAAAAACCAGCATCTGCAAGTACTGCATAAAGTGCCAGACAGGCATGACCTTTGCTGAGTATGATCCGGTCGCGGTTAGGGTCATTTTGGTTTTTAGCAGATATTTTTAGAAGTTTTGAAAAATAAAGAGATACTAAAATCTCGGTAACTGAAAAAGCTCCTCCAAGATGTCCTTTCCCTGCCTGGGATTGCATCCTGAAAGCTTGTTGTCTGACCCATTCCGCTTTTTGTACCAGCTTCTCATTCATCAAAAAGGTCCTTTAAATTTATTTTCATAACTGTAGAACTGCTCGTTGCTTAAATCTGTTGGTTGGAAAAGCTTTTCTTCAATCGCCCTGATGATTGTTACTGCATTAGGATAAAACTCATTTTCTAAGGGTCTGGTGCAGGGGCAGGGTGTGGGTGCAAAACCGATTCTTTTAACCGCTGATTTTAGGATTTTATAGCATTGATCATAAACCCGGGTAGCCACTTCAGCGCTAAAACCGCAATTTATCCAGTCGTAGTCCGCAATAATAAGATGCCCTGTTTTTTTAACTGAGTTGATGATTATCCCCTCATCCAGAGGGGAAATTGTCCTGGGGTCAATTACCTCTACCGATACCCCTCTTCTTTCAAGTATCTCTGCAGCCTTGAGTGCCTCCACATTCATATAGGATGTGGCAACAATTGTTACATCTTTCCCCTCATGTAAAATTTTGCCCTGGCCCATGGGTAGGGGATCTGGGTTTTCATCAACCTCTCCCATGACATCATAGAGCATCCTGTGTTCCAAAAAAACCACAGGATTATTATCTCTGATTGCAGCTTTCAACAGCCCTTTGGTATCTGATGGAGTAGTGGGCATAATAACTTTCAGGCCCGGAATATGGGCAAAAAAAGACTGAAGACTTTTACTATGTTGGTAGGACTGGCCCCAGCCTTTGCCAATGACAGCTCGGATAACAAGAGGGATTTTATATCTGCCGTTTGAACCGTAACCATAACTTGAGACCATATTTACAAGCTGGTTCATGGCCAAGAGTAAGAAATCCAACCTAATATGTACATTAACCGGCCGCATCCCGTTTATTGCTGCCCCGAGTCCGAACCCTAAAAGAGCCTCTTCCGATAAGGGAGTTGAAAAAATCCTTTCAGGCCCAAATTCCTCCAGGAGTCCCGAAGTTGAGCCGAATATTCTTTTATGGTCAGCGGCATCAATTCCGTATACGAAGACATTTGGATCCAACCTCATCTCTTCAGCAAGTGCTTCAGCAATAGCCTGGCGGTAACTGATCAAACGGGTTTTAGAGTTTAAGTTGTTTGTTTTGGTACTTTTCATTCTTGGTAAACATTATTGTATAGATCTTCTTTTTGGGGAAACGGGGTTTTTTGGGCAGATTCCAGGCTTTTGTATATTTTTTCCGAAATCTGCGCTTCTAATTCTTGGATCTGTTTTTCTGTAAACTTAAGACCTAACAGTTTTTTCCTTTGAATTAAGTATGGGTCGATTCTTTTCCATTTTTCAAACTCATCCTTGCTTCTGTAACCTGCTTGAAAATCCTCATGTACTCCGACATGTTCAAGATAGCGGTAGTATTTTAACTGTATAAATGCCGGTGTTTTATCTTTTTCAATTTTAGCAATGGCATTTAGTGTCAGGTTATAAATTACTTCCGGGTCAGTTGTATTTTCTTCAAAAAAATTGATTTTATATTGGGATATAATTTTTGTTAAAGAATCATAGCCGCGCCTTAAATGAGTAGCTGTGTGGACTGCCAAACCATTATCCTCGCAAATGAACAGGACAGGAAGCTTCATCAGGCAGGCTATGTTGAGGCTTTCCCAAAACACGCCTTCATCTGTTGCCCCATCCCCGAAAAAAACAGCAACAACTTTGCCGTTTTTTTTCTGTTTATTGACAAACGCAGCCCCTAGAGCAAGCGGGATTGTGCTTGCCACAATTGCAGATACACCCAGGAGGTTATGTTCTGGCGAAATCAGGTGCATTGATCCGCCCTTACCTTTGACAACACCAGTAGTCTTACCGTACATTTCCCCAAAAAACCCTTCCACATCACCTGTTTTTGCAAGATACAACCCATGGCTTCTGTAAGTTCCGAAAGCTTGGTGGTTTGTACCAAGGGCAAGGCAGCAACCTGCAGAAATTGCCTCAGAACCCATTGACATGTGCATTGGTGTTTTCATCTCATCAGATTCATAATTTTCAATAATAAGCTCTTCACTCCGTCGTATCAGGTAAACAGTTTTATATAAATTAAGATTTAAATTCTTCCTATCAGATGGCATTTTTGTAGTAATCCCTCCAATAGTTAAGCATGTCCAAAAGCGTGTCATCAAACTTATAAAGCGGTTTCCAGCCAGTAGCTTTTATGAATTTATCAACGGAGGGGATTTGCAATGTTACATCTGAAGGCCTCAGTCTTTTGGGATCATCTTTTATCCCGACACCCTTTTTGGTGGAGAATGAGATAAGTTTATTTAACATCTCCCCTACAGTCATGGTTTCAACTCCGCCGATATTGTAAACTTCTCCGTCCTTGCACTTGTTTACCAGAAGCCAATAAGCCCTAACAGCATCCCGCACATCCATAAAAGTACGTATGCTATTTAAATTGCCTACCATCACTGTAGGTTTTTGTTTCCCTACCTCTATAGCTGCTATCTGTTTTGCAAAATTGGAAGGTGCAAAAACCTCGCCGCGTCTTGGACCTTCATGGGTGAACATCCTTGTCCTGATTGTTTTTAAACCCCATGATAAAAAATATTGATATGCAATCATATCCTCACCAACTTTTGATACCGCATAAGGGGAGGCAGGCCGCAACGGGTTTGTTTCTTTAATAGGTATCTCATTTTTTGTCACCTGACCATAAACTTCCGAAGAACTACAAATATGAATAATGGGGTCATAACCGGATTTACGTTTATTTTGTAAAATAGCCTCCAATAAATTACATGTTCCAATAGTATTTATTTCAAGTGTTGATGAAGGGGCAAGAAAACTGAAGTCAACATAAGATTGGGCTGCCAGATGAAATATGACGTCGGGTTTTTCCTCACTTATAGTTTTGTTTAAAGAATGGGAATCTAAAAGGTCGCCGTGGATCAGTTTTATTTTATGCAATACATGAGAGATGTTATTCTTTGGGGATCGCCACCTGACCAATCCTGAAATTTTTACTTTAGGGTGATTCTCTAAAATATAATCGACAAGATGACTACCGACAAAACCGGTGATGCCGGTGATTAACGCCTTTTTATACATTCGGGACTATTTTGATAGCAGTTTAATTTTTCTGATCCGTTTTGTCAACGCGTGCACAATAAATTTGTAAATATTATTTTTGAAGTTTCAGCAGGATAAATTTTTAGTAATTTACTAGCGGAGGTGTAAATTAATTTTTGTGAGCCCTCATTAATATCATAAAGTTTAAAATGGTTGAATGCTAAAAATTTTAGGTAATTTTTTGGTTTACTTTCTGCGGCAATTAACCCTTGAGGCCAAAATTCGGTAATAATTTTTATATCATGATTATTATTAATTAAATTAACGCCGCTTGTTAATGCCTGAAGTTCTCCGCCCTGGATATCGATTTTTATAAGGTTTACTTTTTGGGTTTGTTTAAAAAAACTATCAAGAGTTACAGATTTGACACTGATGGTTTTTATTCTATCTTTGAATTTATAAGACCGATGATCGGTTGTATTTGATGGAATGCTTAAGTAAAATTTTGATATTCCGTTTCTGTCCGTTACAGCTTGGTTGATTAATATAACATTTTGATATCCGTTAGCCGCAACATTCTTCTTCAGTAATTGAAAATTTTTTGGATCAGGTTCAAAAGCATAAACCTTGCCCTTTTTCCCGACAATTTTTGCAGCGATCAGGGTATAATAACCAATATGTGCGCCTATATCGATTACTACATCACCTTTTTTAACATTCTTTCTGAAAACCTCTGTTTCAAAAGGTTCCCAAACTTTATATACTAATAACTGTTTTGATAAAATATCATCAGTTTTATCAATATGCATTTTGTTGCCTAGGATAGTGATAAACTCAGGTTTTAAAAAATTTGTGATTAATTTTACTATTTTTTTTGAGTATGAATCTTTAGGTAACCAATCCAAAAGTGAATATGTGAGGCCCTTAATTCGTAGATCCTTTCTTATTTTAAAAAAAGTGCGTTTTGTTTTTATGTAAGCTTGATGTATTAATTTTTTGATTGATTGCATATTTTGCAAAATAGATAAACTATATTATAAACTTGTTTGCAATGATATATAAATTTTTAGGCAAAACAGATCTTAGAATTTCAGCAGTAGGACAGGGGACAACCGGTACAGGAGGGTATATTAATGCAGATTCAGCGAAAGATAAAAACAGGATAAAAGTTTTAAGATATGGTATTAGTTTAGGAATGAACTTTATTGATACTGCTGAGCTTTATGGGGGGGGGACATGCAGAAGAGATAGTAGGCAAGACGACAAGGGAACTTCGGAAAAAAATTATTATTGCCTCAAAATTTAATCCAGGAAATGCCAATAGAATTAGCAAAGCTTTGGAGGGAAGTTTGGGACGGGGGATTCAGTTAAAATTCATTTTACGTAAGTTGTTTTTAATGTTGCATCTATTGAGTTTCTTAAAAAAAGCAGAACTTGAAATACAGATTTACGCAAAAAAAGCGGGAATAAGATCTTTAAAACAGACAATAGTCTACTATATAAAATTAATTGTTTTTGTTTTTGTTTTTCTATTTGTTGACTGGATAAAAATTTTAAGCTTGAGAGATATTGATTATAATTTACTACGCGGCCATTTATCGTAGGAGTAAGTAGGTTAATGTATGCCTGGCTTTGGTATTTTTCTAAAACGCCTTTTTTTTCGGCTTCCTGTAAAAGTTCAACTGCACAGTCTTGAAGTTTGATGATTTCCATAAAACTTGCAAGCTTCAGGATTCTTTTTTCGTTCCAAAATTTTCTCCAACCTAATTTTTGCATTTGAGAGACTGCATCCTTTAAATATACGGCTTGCCCTATTATTGCTTGGCCAAATTCCGTAGGACTGGTTTTTTTTGAAAAAAGATTAGGAGATAAACCTCTTCTTCCATATCTGTACATGCTTAAATCAAAAAATGTAAATCCCAGTGATGATAAGAGTGAGTCTAATTGGCTAAAGGTTGGTCTATTGATGTGTAATGGGTTAAACGAGATCTCAATGCTTAGGCCGAAAACAGACTTTTTCAAAATCTCTTTAGCACCTTTTAAAACATCTAATTCTGCGCCTTCTATATCAAGTTTGATAAAATCTATCTTGCTTGTCTTGTTTTTTTTAAGAAAAGAATCCAGAGTTATGGTTTTTATTGTTACAATTTTCCTAATACTCATATTTTTTTCTGAGGGTAACCTTTTATAGAATTCCATATTGGGTTTATAAAAGCCTGAAGAAGCCGGGTAATTTGTAATATAAAATTTTCTTTTTCCTGCAGTTTTGCTTAAAGCAATAGGGTAAAATTTATGTTGAGAGCTTTTATATTTTTTATTTAACCTAGTACACTCCTTTAGATCTGGCTCAAATCCGATAATTTGAAATTGATCATTAAATGCACGCCATTGTTTTCGAAACCCCCCTCTTGCCCCCACGTCTATAATTATAAATTTATCATCATCAAATGTTTTTTGTCTTACTAAAGTATTAGTAAGTTTTGTGTTCTGTTCGATATTTTTTAATGCGCACATAGCCTAGGTTCCTATAAATTCTTTTGACCAATCAAGCTTAGGTCTGACAATTCCTGGGAAAAATCCAGTTGAAGAACCCCTAACAGAGTCTCCTTCAATGGTGTCAATGACTCGGAAAGTAATAGCCTCATTGAAATGAACTGCAGGATATCTTTTTTCAATAAAACCGTCAAGTGAAGCTCTAATAACAAAAACACCTTCTGCGAGAAAATTTCCTGGTATCCAGCAAGTACTTTTATATATACCAGATTTTTGGGGTGCATTGCTTCGAATATGTTTAACATCCTCCGGTGAATTAAATATTACAATTCCAGTTTCATTTGTGAGTTGAATATTACAGGAAAAATAGATTTTTGATTTTATAACCTTATAAAAAATCTCCACACCCAGAGGTTTTCTGATATCAAAACTTTTGTTCACTTGGCCATCTTTATTAATAATCCTAACTCTTGTCATCTGAACCGCGTCGTTTCGAAAATTTAAATTTTGGCAGTTTACTTCGGGAGTTAATCCAATGCCTGCATTCAGGTATTCGGAAACAACTTTTTGTGCAGGACCTGATTTCACAATTTTTCCTTCGTCTAATAAATAAACCTTTTGACATAGGGAGGTTATAGCATGCATGTTATGGGAAACAAATAACACTGTTCTTCCTTTCTCGCTGACATCCTGCATTTTTCCCAAGCTTTTTTTCTGGAATGCCGCATCTCCTACCGATAGAACTTCGTCCACAATCAGGATCTCAGGTTCAAGATGAGCTGCTACAGAAAAAGCAAGCCTCATATACATTCCCGATGAATAGTGTTTGACAGGAGTATCAAGAAACTGATCTATCTCCGCAAAGGTTACAATTTCATCAAATCTTAAATTAATCTCTTTTTTGGTCATGCCAAGCAGAGTTCCATTTAAATAAATATTCTCTCTGCCTGTAAGTTCCGGATGGAATCCTGTTCCAATCTCAAGTAAGCTGGCAACCCGGCCCCGGAGAATTGTTTTACCTTTTGTGGGAGGGGTTATTTGGCTTAAAATTTTTAGAAGAGTACTTTTTCCGGAGCCGTTTTTACCGATAATTCCTATTACCTCACCTGGGTATACATCAAAGGATATATTTTTTAACGCCCAAAATTCCTCGCTTCTGTTTTTTTTCAAGACGGATAATGGGTTTTTAACGATATCAGTCAATATATCACGGAATGAATAATAGCCTTTTTGTTCCATAATCCGGTACTTCTTTGAGATTTTTTTTATTTGAATAATAGGTTTCATACTGTATCGGCGAAAAAATTCTCGGTTCTTTTAAAGTAATACAATCCCGCAATAAATATTATGACGGATATAAAACAGGATATAAAAAGCATCGGATAGTCAAAAGAAGAAGAACCCTTAAATGCAACACGCATTGATTCTATCACACCGGTCATGGGGTTTAAGGCAAAGAGGTATCTTAATGAATCCCGCAGGACTGAGCTTGGATAAATGACAGGAGTTAGAAATAATAGAATCTGTATAAAGTAGGGTAAAATATACCGTATATCACGGTACTTAACGTTAATCGAAGCCAAGAAAAAACCTAAGCCAGAGGCTGTAAAAATAGTTATTAATACACAAAAGGGCAGTAGGGCCAGTATATAGAGTGAAGGGGTAAATCCATAATAAAGAGCCATAATAATAATTACTACAAAATTGATTGCAAGATCAACAAAGCTTGTGACAACGGCAGATAAAGGCAAAATCTCCTTAGGGAAATAAATCTTTTTGATAATATTTGCATTATCAACCATTGAATTACTGGTGTGAGTTAAACTGCTTGAAAAAAAGGTCCAGAAGACAAGACCGATAAAAACAAAAAGTTCGTAAGGGAGTCCCTCGGAGGGAATTTTTGCAATTTTTCCAAAAAAAATAGTAAAAATACCCATTGACATTAGGGGTTGGAATATTACCCAGGTAATTCCTAAAAAAGTTTGTTTATAACGGACCTTTATATCCCGCCAGGTAAATATAAAAAAGAGTTCCCGGTATCTCCAAAGTCCTTGGAAGTCTAAAAGCTTCCATTTTTTTCTTGGTTTTATTACAATCTCCATAACTTTTTAGAGATGATACCAGAATTTATAGTAATTTGAAATTCAAACTTAAGTTTTTACGGAGTAGCAGGAAATGTAACTAGCCTTAAATGGAACATAATTAAATAAAGTATTTCCCCGCAAGAGTAATCGGGCTAACCCAAATGGTATTTGTAATATACCTCCTTCTTGACCCATTTTAACTAGTTTAAACCTATGTTTTTGTAAAATTACCTTCAGACTTAGAGGGGTATAGAAATTAACGTGCGTTTCTTCCTTAATACATTTTATAAAATCAGGAAGCCTGATACATAACAACCCACCCTTTTTTAATAGTCGATGGGCTTCTCTGAGGGCATGTTGTGGATTCTCTATATGCTCTAATGAATCAATCATTGTTACTACATCAAAATAATTATTAGGAAAGGGAAGTTTATCGTTTGATAAATCAGCTTTGTATAAATCTTTTGAACCCAAGTAGCTTTTTGCAGCTTTGACAATATAATCTGAAATATCAACACCAAATACCTGGAACCCATTTTTCCTGCAAATTTCTAAAAAATATCCTTTTGCACATCCAATATCTAAAATTTTACCTTTAAAGCCCAAAAAAATTATCTCTGCAGCAACCTTATTAAATGTTGGGTTATTTTTATACTCTTGATAATTTATTTTTCCAGATCCATAATGTTTGAAATATTTTTTGGTATAAGTATACTTCCTCACTTGCAGACCTTTCCGATAATTCTTAACAAATTCTTTTCTAGAATTGGCAAAGAAAAATTTTTTAGTACAGTATCTCTTGCATTTAATCCTATTTTATCAACAATTTTTTTATTTTTCTTATAATCTATTAATATGTTCTCCAATTTATTAACTAAGGCGTCAGCGTTAGATCTTTGAATAATATAACCATTGGATCCATCCCTAATGAATTTTTTAATTTCCGGACAATTACCTACCACTACCGGTAGAGACATTGCCATGGCAGCTATCATGTTTGATGATAAAGCCCGTTCGCCTTGAATCCCTTTTCCCAATGATCCTACCCAAATATCGGCGAGCGAGAGATATTTTGGTAAATCAATATATTTTACAAAAGATATGGAAACAACGTTTTTAGCGGTATAAGGTAATTTTTGACCTAGTATAAAAAAAATAACATTTTTATTTTTAATTTTTTTTGCAGCTTTAAGAATTATGTCAACTCCGTGGTAAGGATGGAAATACCCATGGTACATGATCACAATTTTATTTTTTAGTTTTTTACTGATATTGGGTATAGGTTGAGTATTATTTTTGGTAAATAATTCACTATCCACGCAGCTATAAGTTACAAAAACTTTATTTTTAGAGATTGCATAATATTGAACTATTAAATTCTTCATATTTTGAGTATGAGTTATTACTAAATCAAATAATTTATATAAATAAGGATCAATATATTTAAATAAATATTTTAATTTATTATCTGTTACCTCATAGTTATAAATTGAAGTAGTGAAGTGGTCTAAAACAAGCTTTTTTCCAAAAATTTTTGCAATTGGAGCAAATAAAAACCAAGAAATAGATGTATATATGATTACCACATCACACAATGCGATTTCAGTTAATATCTTTGGTAGAAGGAAGAATAAACGAAATACCCTTATTACCAAAGCAGACTTTTCTAATTGGTAATCGGTAATTGATATAGGGGAAATTACATTGACAGCATACTGTTTAGATAATATCATTAATTCCTGATCGGCACGAAAATAGTAAGCTGATGAGGCTTTTTCTCTCGGTGGGAAAAGTATCAATATTTTTTTCATATTAAAGTTAGGCTAAACCTAATGCTAATTATATACCCTTCATACGAGACTGATTATTCCAGAAATAAAATAATAATCAAAGGGTTAAAAAGATGCCGGATGACGGATTGGATGATTTACATAAAATATCTAATGTTGTATTATCCCCACACACAGTAAGTTGGAATATCAGATATGCCTTCAGGAAAACTACCAAAACAACTTCAAAGCAACCAGGAGCACATCATCAAGAAAGTTTTGTATGCAATGGCGGTTTATGGAAAAGAAGAAATCAATGCAGTGATTAAATCATTGCAGAATAGGTGGTTGGCTTCCGGTCCCCTAGTTAAAGAATTTGAAGAAAAAATGGCATCCTTATTTGGTAAAAAATATGGAATAGCCGTGAACTCTGGATCATCCGCCAACTTAATAACCTTGCATTTACTGGATCTTCCAGAAGGGAGCGAAGTGATTACCCCGGCTTGTACATTTTCTACAACAGTATCCACAATAATCCAAAACAGACTAATCCCTGTTTTTGTTGATAGTGTTATCGGAAGGTACACGATTGATGAAAATTTAGTGGAAGGAGCAATTACAAAAAAAACAAAAGCCATACTTGCGCCACATTTAGTTGGAGGGGTTTGTAATATGGAGAAGTTAAAAAGAATTACAGATATGTATAATTTGTTTCTAATTGACGATTCGTGTGATGCTTTGGCTCCGAAACTGCATGGAAGACCGATTGCTGTTTTTGGGGATATGACTACTACTTCTTTTTACGGTTCACATATCATAACTGCTTTGGGATTTGGTGGAATGCTTATGACAGATGATAAAAAAATATATACACGAGCACTAGCTTTAAGGGATTGGGGGAGGGTTGGGGATGATCGTGAAGCTTTTGAAGACAGATTTAATTTTGAGATTGATAATATCCCTTATGATTCAAAATTTCTATATACGGAAATAGGCTATAATTTAAAAATGAATGAGGCTGCAGCTGCTTTTGGATTAGAACAAATAAAAAAATTACCCCAATTTCTTAAAATACGTCAGAATAACTTTGATACGATGAAAAAGTTTTTTTCTCAATATTATGAATGGTTCTATATACCCTATCTCATTTCAGGTGCAGAAACTGCTTGGTTAGCTTTCCCGTTAACCATCAAAGCAGAAGCCCCGTTTAACAGGTATGATTTTTTAAAACACATGGAAATGAATGGGATTCAAACAAGGGTTCTTTTTTCAGGTAATATCACAAGGCATCCTTTATATAAAAAAATAGAACATAGGATTTACGGAAACTTAAAAAATGCCGATGAAATTATGAGATCCGGATTACTTCTTGGATGTCATCATGGTATGGCAGATCAAGATGTAGCTTACGTTCTGGATACCGCCGAAAAATTTCTTAACTCATATCGTTAGCATGAAAGTCATCTATTTTGGTTCTTATGAACCTGATTATTCAAGAAACAGAATAATAATTAAAGGGCTGAAAAGGAATGGAATACATGTTGTAGAGTGCCGAGCAAAAGGAATTGTCTTCAAAAGATATCCTAAGCTATTTCTAAACTTCTTAAAACAATTTAGAGGATCTAGTGCAATAATAGTGGGATTTTCAGGACATACTGATGTTCCAATGGCATTTTTACTCTCTAAAATCTTCCGAAAGAAATTATTTTTTGATATTTTCACTTCACAATATGAAACATACGTTCAAGATCGAAAAGAGGTTGAGGCACAATCAATATCCGCTAAAATATTTTTTTTAATAGATTGGTTTGGGATTCATTTGGCGGATTATGTAATTTGTGATACTAGGGCTCATTCTAAGTACTATAAAAAAATGTTTGGATTACAAAAAAAGAGATCTCTGATTTTATATCTAGGTTCTGATTATGATATTTTTACTCCGTCTAGATATAGAGAAGTAACAGATGTATTGTTTTACGGATATTTTCAACCACAGCATGGAGTTTTAACAATAATTAAAGCAGCAGCTAAACTTCCATATTTAAAATTTAAAATGATTGGTCATGGACAGGACAGAAAACCTGCGGAGCAATTAGCTAAAAGGCTCAAATTAAAAAATATCCAATTTGTAGATAAGATGGAAATTACAAAACTAGCAAAGGAATTAAACAGATCAAAAATAATCCTTGGCATCTTCGGATTAACTGAAAAAGCAGATTGCATTGTTAATAACAAAGTATACGATGGATTGGCAGTGAAAAAACCCGTAATTACTGCACTAACTAAAGGAACTGCGGAGCTCCTAAGTAATGAAACTAACTGTATTTTAATTGAACCAAATAATCCCGCCCATTTAGTTAAGAGTATTAAACTTTTAATCAAAAATAACAAATTAAGAACTAAAATTGCCGAGAATGGATATAAATTATATATGGATAAATTGAAACCTGAAATTGTGACTAAACAATTAATTAAATACTTATGAAAAAAGTTCTTTTTTTGGCCCCAGGCCATTCATCATTTAGAAAACCGATAACTAAGACTTTTCTGCATCTAGGTTGGGAAGTAAAATTTTTTGACTATAGGAAGGGGGATTTACTTATTAGAATTCTCAGGTTTTTGCCAATTGTGGGCGGATTCAAAAAAGCAAAAGAGGCTATTAATAAAAAAATCGTTAAAATTGCTAGAAGTTATGATCCGAAACTTATTTTTGTAAATAAAGGAGAATTAATACCAAAGGTAGTCATTCAGGAAATAAAATCAAAAAATAATAGAATCATCAATCTTTTCCCGGAGTATTTAAATTATTGGAAAATGGCAAGAGATTTATCGTCGTTTTATGATATTTTTTTAGTTTTCGATTACCCGTTACTTAAAAGGCTTAATAAAATTGGGAGAAAAAACGCTTATTATTTACCTTTTGGAGCAGAAATAGAAAAAAAAGAAGATAGAAAGAAAATTTATGACATTTCTTTTATTGGCACCTGGAGAAAATCAAGGGAAAATACTTTAAAAAAATTATCTGAGTTTAATTTAAATATCTGGGGAGATTCCAGATGGTATAATTCTTCGTTGAAACAGTTTGTTAAAGGAGGTAGAATTTCTCAACAAAAAATGAAAGATATTATTAAAAAAAGCAAAATTAATTTGAATATTTATTTTGCCGGATTTAAACTTGATGGAGCAGCTTTGAGAGTATTTGAGGTAACAGGATGCGGAGAATTTTTATTAAGTGAATATAAGAACTCTATCTCAAAACTTTATAAGCTAGGTAAGGAAGTAGTCTGTTACCGAACAATTCAGGAAATGAAAAAAAAGATTACTTATTTTCTGAACAACCCGGAAGAAAGGGAAAAAATTGCTCTTTGGGGATACAATAGAGCCAGAAAGAATCACACTTGGGAAAAAAGATTAAATAAAATTTTAGCCATGTCCAAATCTGATAGCATATTTTAAATAATCTTTTATTCCGTTTTCCAAACTATATTGTAGATTCCATCCCAGCAAGATTCTTATCTTTGTTATATCCATGGTTCCTCTTTTGGGCCTATCATCGGGTTTCCCTTGCAGCTCATACTTTAAGTCTGGGAAATGTTTTTTTAATTCATAAACAAATTCAGGGAGCAAAACAGCACCACCTCCGGTAATTTGAAAAATTTCATTAACTTGTTTGGATAGCACCACACTGGTAATGCCAGAAACAAGATCTTTTACATAGGTGAAATCTAAAAGTGCATCTTGATTTACCCAGAATGTTTCTTTTTGAATAGCTTTATTGACAAAAACTTGGGCAACCCGCATATTTGCATCCCCAAATCCATAAACTGATGTTGTTCTGACTATGTTCCACCTACTTAAATATGATTTAGTGATTATTTCACCGATTGCTTTAGATATACCATAAGGGGTTTTAGGGTTAAGAGGGGTTTTCTCGGTTGTGGACCAGTCATCAATATCACCATTGGCAAAAATCGATGATATATATAAAAACCTGTCAACATCATTTTTTTTAACATCAGAGACGATAGATTCTGTTAAAATAGTGTGATCAACTACTTGTTTTTTACCTAAATTCGGATCTGTAGAGCCTTCTATGGAGATGGCTGCCAAATCTATTACAATATCCGGTTTTACATCCTCCATAATTTTGGTTCCTCCGTACATATAGTCAATAGGAAAAATTATAGCCCCTTTTATTAAAAATTTATTTCTGAAGTTCAAAACTTTTTGTAAAAATTCGGAAGATATTTCTGAATAATTATAAAAGGGATCAATAATAAAAATTTTATGGCCTAAACTAATAAGTAGATTGGTTAGCCATGAACCAATAAATCCACCTCCTCCTATAATTAAGATTTTTTTTTGTAATTTTTTTTGACCCAAGAATCTTGGTTTCATTAATACAGGGCAGGTAATTTAAATGAGTAGTTTTTATCGTTCAAAATACTCTTTGAAAGAAGAAACTATGTAATTTATCATTTCTTCGGTTACGGTAGGGTGGACGCTGATAAAAAACGAGTTGAATAAGATATTATTGGTGATTTTTAAATCTCCTTCTCGTCGGTGGTCAATATTTTGATAGGCGGGCTGTTTTAAAATATTACCTGCAAAAATAACTCTTGTCTCAATATTTTTTTCTTCTAAAAACTTTAACATATTTTTACGGGCTTGATCTTTACAAAAAACACAGTTTTTTAATGTAATTGGAAAAGAAAACCAGCTGATTTGGGCTTCTTCGTGTACTTTTGGCAGCAAAAGATATTCAGAGAACTGACTTAAACCTTTATGAAGCATGTTAAAATTATTTTGTCTGTCATCAATTATTTTTTTGAGTTTCTTAAGTTGAATTCTACCCATCGCTGCCTGTAGTTCAAGAGGTCTGAAATTAAAACCACGGGTGATATATGTATAACGGGATTGATAGTCGGGTGGTAATTCTTTGTATTGATCATGTACCCCTTCATCTGAATCGAGCGCCCGGCCCCATTCCCGCAATGAAACCGCTTTTTTGTAAAGATTACTATCATTTGTGAACAAAGCTCCTCCCTCACCGGTTGTGATAATATGTGCTGCCATAAAAGAAGTGCATGATAAATCCGCAAAAGACTCAACGGGTTTACCAGCAAATTTAGATCCATAGCCATCGCAATTATCTATAATTAGAAAAAGTCCATGTTTTTTGGTAATTTCCCGAAGTTTCTTTAAATCCGGCACACTACCGGCAATATTGACACACAAAACAGCTTTGGTTTTTTGAGTAATCGCCTTTTCGACTTCCCCTAAGTCTAAACAATAATTTTGAGGTTCTACATCTATAAAAACGGGTTTGTAGCGGTTTAACAAAACAGCGTTGATAGCTGTAGGAAAGTTTACGGCAGGTATAATAACCTCTGATTCATCCGGCAGTTCTATAGCTGAAAAAGCCAGCATTAGTGCAGAAGAGCCGGAGTTTACAAACACGGCATGTTTGACTTCTGATGTTTGGGCAAGTTCTTTTTCAAATTCTCTTCCCTCCGCATCAAGCGTCCACCAATTGCGCGATAAAACCTTATTGATAGCATTTATTTCTGTTTTATCTACAACAGCCCCCCCATATTTTATGCGAGTTTTACCAGGGATAAAACTTTTGGAAGTATCAGCCTGCATAACTTCCCTTTTTTACCAAATATAAACTTTTTTCACAAGGGGGAATGTGGTACCAAATTTGACCCGGAGATATTTCAAAAAGAACCCTTAATGATAATCGTAAAGTTTGTTAAGGATGTTGACTACTTTTTTTAGTCTTTGGGAATAGGAAAGATTGTCATGGTATAAATATTTTTTAATTGCTTGAGACAGCACTCCCTTATATGTTCTGTGGTTTGGATTATCTGCATAAAATCTTTTAACCATTTGCCTGAACAATTTTGATAACTCTGTATCAGTGTTAGCAATAAACCACCCGGGGATATCTTTTGCCCCTTTAAAATGATGCCATTTTAAATGGTTAGCAGGCGACATTGGGTTTGGGTCATGTTCGGTTGCAGGGATTAGCGAAGGAACATCAAAGATAGCAGCCTCTAAAATTAGAGATGATAGAGGAGAAATTATAAATAAGGCATTTTTCATTAACTCGGTATTATAATCCAGTTCCGGAAAGTTTTGGCTTAATGCTGATTCCAACCCCTTTTCTTTATTGTTGTAGTAATCATTAGCGATTTGAGGATCCAAAACGATATTTTTGTAGTCAGATGCTTGAAAGAAATCATCACCCGAGCGCTTTTCTCTATTGGGATGAGGGCGGTAAATAATTTTTACATTTTTGATTCTCAATTTTGAGACCGTTTTGTCTAAAAGCCTTAAAGGTGTTATTTCATCATGTGCAGTTTGTGTACCTGCAAAAAGTATATATTTAAAAGGAAACGGTTTTTTTTTATATTCATGTGTTTTGAAGTAATCCTCATATCTCGCACAACCAATCAAAAAACATCTCTTGGGAGCCATACCCTGGATTTTAACTGCATCATTAAATTGTTGAGGCCCCCAAACCCCCAAAAAATCAGGTTTGAGTAAAAATACAGCTTTACTGGAGAGATTATCCCAACCGTTGACAAGAAAAAAAGTTTCAAAGCTATATTTTTTTGAAAGCGCGATCAATTCGTATGAAGTGCCTTCGGTTCCCGTTAAAGGCAGAATCACTAAATTGGGTTTGTATATCTTAATAATTTTTTCAAGAGAGGGGTTTGGTTTCAATTTATATATAAATATTTTTTTTGTAAAGTTAAAAATTAAAGGAGAGGAGAATATTCTAAACATAATCTCGCTTTTTAAATCATGTTTATAAATTATGGTTTTTATATCAAATGTAGAAGACTTTTTTCTTAGGGTCCTCATGGCGATTTTATTCCAAATAAAAACTGTTTCTTTATTTTCCTCAGATCTCTTATAAGGCAATATAAATTTATTTTTAGGAATCCGTGGGTCCTTTGAAATTACTTGAGTAGCTTTACTAATTTTAAAATTATTTTTTTTTAAAAGCTCATCAAAGGCCCCGGATTTAATAAAGTTTCTAAAATACAGATCATTATCAATAACAGCTAAAATTTTCATTTGAACTCAAGTGCGGTTACTATAGCAAAGTTAAGTTATACACACAAGCTTTTTAGGAGGTTAATAATTCATAATTTAGATATGGGTATTTATCTTTAAAATAGCGTTGGAATAAAAACAGATTCGGGTTTGTAAATAATAAAAAAAAGTAATCTATGTCTGAAGTTTTCAATTTCTGGGCTGATTTTTGCCTTTGTCTATCTGCACGGATTGTTATTACACGGTTTGATGGCTTGATAATTCTCCGATCCGAATTAAAGATTTTTACTAAGTACTGAACATAACCAGAGTTAAGTTTATACAAAGATTTATCCCCTATGATTAGATGATAAATTAAATCATATCTTCCTGCGAGCAAAGTATTGGCTTCTAGGCTTTGTGCAGTCTCAATCATGTTTGGTTCTGCAAAGAGCAATATTACGTGAGCATTAGCGGGAGTTTGATTTTGTATTTTAATGATTAATGAAGTCCATGCTTGTTGATCAACACTGTCTTTAATAGAATTTTTTATAATTAGATCAAAGTGAGGAATTAATAAAAGAAATAACAAACCGGAGTAAAGTATACCCTTAATATTATCAAAATTAATTGTTTTGGACAACTTTTGAGCAACCATAAAAATAAGTAGCACAATAAATATTAGGAAAATGTTTAGGAGCGTAAAAAACAATCCTCGTGCTGGATAAATTAATATAAATGATAATAAGACTAAACTAGTACTGGGCTTTTTAAGGAGGATTTTTTGGATGAATGGCATAAATGGTGAAAGAACCTGCGCGAACAGTAGAGCAGTTAGAAAATTTGATGGAACAATATAGTGTCCAATTAGGCTACGATTAGTAAGGTAGTAAAAAGCAATTGAAAACACAGTAGATAGCAGTAGAGAAAAGAATAGGAATAAAAACTTAAAATTTAGCAATAAGCCGGTAATAGAAATTTCTTGGATAAAACGTTTACCCATAAAGTATAAAAAAAAGACAAATATCAAAAGAGGTATCCATAAACCTGAAAAAAAAGTAGGAAGTATTTGAGGTATAAAGTTTTTAAGATAATCAATTAAGTTTGGTAATAAATAGCTATTTTGAAATGAATATCCGGGGTTATTTAATGAGTAGCTAAGTTTTAAGAACACTACAAAAATCAAAAATAAGATTAAAGCTGCCATATGAGGAAGTAAGTATTTGATATTAGATATGAAATGTGATCTATAATTATAAAAGGAAATTTTTGAATCATCGTATAAGATTAAAGCAGGTATCACTACCCAGCATACCAAAAAGGTTTCTTTGGAAAGCACGGCTAGTAACATCAAGATTGCCGAAGCAATACTACCCCGTATATTTTTAAATGTAAGTAAAACAAAAAATGATGCCATTGCGAAAAAAATTCCTTTTGGCTCAGAGGTTTGATAGTTAGTCCATATGTCTAGAGGAGCTACCATCAACCCAACAGATAAAAGAGTTGATAGAAAGACAGATAAACCCATACGTATACAAATTAAATAGAATAACCCGACTGAAAAGGATAAAAATATTATGAATTCGAGTCTCCAAATGTCAGGATTGTTCCCGGCAGCATGAGCCATAACACGAAATAGATAAAAATCAACGATATTAAACCTGCCAGTAGTTTGATAATATTTCTTATAACTAGAAATAAAATTATTAGGAAAAGCACCCAATTCTTGTAAATATAACGGTATTTCTCTACTGCGCACATTGTTATCAGTTTGTAAACGGAAATACCAATTAACATCACTTTGCAATAGAATTTTATAATTTGGGAAAAAATGCAACAAAATAGCAAAAAGAAAAAATGAGCATAAAACTTTAAATACAAAGTTAAGGCATATCATCTTATTTAATTTTTATACTTGAGGATATGATTATACCTCCGAGGGTATTTATTAGTGGTAATTTTCCTAAATATTTGTCTGAGTATCTAATGAACTTCTTGTTTAATGAAATATTTAAATTATAGAGAAGATGTGGTGGTATATATCCCTTAACTGAAATAGAAGGAGTAAAATTTGCATTATTGAGCCACCTATTTAAATCCGCCTTATTTATCAAGTGATTTTTGTGTCCCTCGTCATCATAAAGTTTATAAAATCTCATCATTAGGTCAAATATAAACCTTACTGGAGAATCGTGAGGGTCTAATGTAAAAAATAATCCGTTATCTTTTAATTTCGATTTAATCCATTTAACGAATATTTCTTGGTCAACTGCTTTGTAAAAATTACTAGAAACGATATTTTTTTCATATTTATCCCAGTCATTTTTGAAATGTTTAATTTGTTCAAACTTATCTTTAGAAGCATGTGTAGATTGATTAATTATTTTGAGTTTGTATTTTTTAGTAAAAGGAAAATATAAATCGTTTCGCCTTAGATTGAATGGTAGCAAGTCTAGGATTGAATCTTCTATCCGAAACCAAGCACGACACTCCCTACAGGTTAATACACCATCTATAATTTCATTATCTTTTGATTTAAATTTTTTAACACTGAAGTTATTTGTATGACACTGCGGGCATAAAATAAATTTTAATATATGCAGCCTCATGCATTTTTTTTAAAGGCTAACAATTTTTCAGCTATCTTAATAGTTCTTAGCCCATCAATACCCTCAACTAAAAATGGCTTATTTTCTAAGACACTATTTACAAAAGCTTTTAGTTCAAGCTTTAAAGGTTCATCCCGGGCGATATAATATCTGATCATATTTCCTTCAGCCATTCCCCTAAAGATTTGTAAACTGCCCCAAGGACCCGGTGTATAATTATTTTCATAAAAATATAAATCTTGGGAAAGAAAATCAGCCAAAAACATACCTTTTTCACAATTAATTATCAAATCCCGGATTTTAGTTGGACTTAGCCAATTTTCTATCATCACGCCAATTATGCCATTTTTAAATCTAACGAGCGCAGTTGCTAAATCTTCATGTCCTTTATTTAAAAATCTTGAGGTTTCGATAGAAAAATTTTTAATTTTAGACTTAGTAAGATAATACATAATATCTATGTCGTGAGTTGCAAGATCTAAAATTACACCAACATCTTTAATTCTATGCGGGAATGGTCCGATTCGTCTGATTGTTATTTGGAAAATCTTTCCTGCCTGATTATTATCCAGGTATTTTTTTAATAACGTAATCACTGGGTTAAACCTTTCAACATGGCCAACACCTAATTTAACCTTGTATTTTTTTGCCAATTTTATGATTATGTTAGCGTCTTTAACGGTTGCTGCAATAGGTTTTTCGATCAGTGTGTGAATTTTTTTGGAGATAGTATCTTTGGCAACGGTTAAATGCAAGCCAGTCGGTACAGCTATAGAAACAATATCTAAATCCTCATTATCTAACATTTTTTTATAATTGGAGTATGTTTTTAAAAAGAACTGCGAATAAATATTATGAAGCAATTTTGAATTGATATCTGCAACTGCAACCAATTTTATGTTTTTAAGCTGGGAGTATACACGGATATGATTTTGACCCATGTTACCTGCCCCAATAACACCAACCTTAAGTTGTGGTATAGCAGAAGAGTGAGAAGTAGCTTTTCCCATTAGTTATAGTTAGTTTGCTAAAAGTTTTAGTAACATTAACTGATAGATTCCCCTAAAAGCTCTAACCAGGACATTTTTTCTGGAAGGTCGAATTTCTTTTATTACAACCGGAATCTCTAAAATTTTAAGTGAGGCACTTGTTGCTTTTAAAATAAATTCGGTATCAAATTCCTCACCGCCAAATTTGCAATTCTTAATTATGTTTATCACATCCTTTTTTCTGGCAACCTTAATTCCATGAGTATCTGTGATATGAAATCCAAAAAGAAATCTAATTATTTTTGAATATAATAGCCCTCCCGTTTTTCTTAAAAATGGCCGTTGATCCAGACTTAGGTGAGAGTTTTTTGTGGCAACAATAATGCTGTATTGTTGAATTTCAGTTAAAGCTTTTTTGAGAAAATTTAAATCTATCCAATCAGCGCTAAAATTTACCAGAATATCTTTAGTGCTTGTTAAGTACCCTTTTTTGACGGCATTACCATAGTTTGCCTCTGTCATATGCAAAGTTTTAACATTTTGGTTTTTTTTAGAGAGCTGATCTGAGATTATGGCAGAAGCATCTGTGCTTCCGTTTTCCACCAGTATTATTTCAAAATTTAATGTAATTTTTTTAAGGTCACTGATAAGTTTAAGAACAACTTTTTCTATCTGCTCTACTTCGTTGTAAATTGGAATAGTGATTGAAATACTAGGTTTAATCATTTCTTAAATACCAACTGGTTGTAATTTTAAGTCCTTTATCCAGATGCCACCTGGGTATATATTTTAAATATCTTTCTGCTTTTTTGATATTCGGTCTAAACTCATCAATATCTCCGGTTCTTCTTTTGGTGTAATTAGGTTTTAAATTTGAATTGAATTCTTTTAATATCAAATTTGCTAATTTATTGACTGAAGTGATTTCAGTTGTCCCTATATTAAATATCTCTCCACGGCTTTTATTGCTAATTGCAGCAAGGATATTAGCCCTTACAACATCATCTACATAAGTAAAACATCTCTCCTGTTTTCCGGTCCCCTCTATTATAGGTGGAAAATTTTGAGCCACCCGTGTAATAAATATTGGTATAACCCCCCCTTTTTCTTTTGAGTTTTGCCTAGGGCCGTAAACATTATAGTAACGAAGAGAGGTAGTATTCAGACCATACAATTTATTCCAAAGTAAAACATATTTTTCTGCTGCAAGTTTACTAATTCCATAAGGAGAGACCGGTTCTAGGGGATGATTTTCATCCTGCGGTTGATACTTTGGTTCCCCATAAACCGAACCCGTAGAGCTAAAAATTAATTTCGGTCTTTTTTTCATTTTTTTTATGGATTCTAAGATATTCAACATACCTAAAATTGTAGTGCTAATGTCTTTTTTTGGATTCTCTAGTGAAGTTAATAAATTACCGGCTGCTAAGTGAAAAATATAGTCGCAACCTTTGTTTACAATTAATTCTTCAACCAATTTTCTATTAATTACAGACCCCTTAATTATTTTTAGATTTTTGGATTTTTCAGACCTTTCTAAATTTTTTAAATAACCGTTAGAGAAATCATCCAAAACAATAACATTGTTTTTAAGTTCAATTAATTTATCTGTTAAATGACTGCCTATAAATCCCGCCCCTCCGGTTACAAGACAATGTTTATTTAATATCATGTTCTTTCAATCTATTATTTTAAGTATGTTTTGTGAAATATAATTTAACTCCGCCTTTTTTAAAAGAGGGTGGATTGGAATAGATAAAACCTGTTTACAGATTTGTTCCACCACGGGAAATTTTTCTTTTTTTGACACTAAATTTTGATAAATTTTATATTTATAAATAGGTTTTGGGTAATATATCTCAGAGGATATACCTCTATCTTTAAGTAATTTCTTAATTTTATCTCTTTTTTTATTAAACCTTAAGGTGTATTGATGAAATACATGGTTTCTATTTGAAGGTTGTATTGGGGTGATTAAATTCTGAAAAGAGGCATTATAGTATATTGCATTTTTGAGACGCTGTTGATTCATTTTATTCAATCTACTCAGTTGTGTTAGACCTATTGCAGCTTGAATTTCAGTCATCCGGAAATTATACCCCAAAAGTTTATAAGAATATTTTCTGTTCATGCCATGATTTCTTAATAGGCTTAAATTTTTAGCTAAATTAGTATTATTGGTAGTTATCATACCCCCTTCTCCTGTTGTCATATTTTTTGTAGGATAAAATGAGAAACAACCAAGATGGCCAATTGACCCCACACGGCTATTTCCGAATTTTGCACCATGTGCCTGACAAGCATCCTCTAAAATATAAAGTTGATATTTTTTTGCAATCTTTATAATTTTATCCATCTGGGCAGATAAACCATAAAGATGAACAGGCAGAATAACTTTAGTTTTTTTAGTTATTTTTTTTTCTATTTCATCAGGATTAATATTAAAGTCATCTGCAGTTATATCCGCAAACACAGGCTTTGCGCCGCAGTAGAGGATTGAATTGACTGTTGCTACAAATGTAAAAGGTGTAGTGATGACCTCGTCACCCCTGCCTATCCTAAGTGCCATTAATGATAAGTAAAGTGCTATGGTACCGTTTGTAACGGCAACTGCATATTTTGTTCCAATGTATTGTGCAAACTCATGCTCAAATTTTTCAATGTACTCACCTTGAGTAAGTTTGCCGGAGAGTAGAATAGCTTGCAATAGTTTCAGATCGGTTTTGCGGATATCAGGTTTAGCAATTGGGATCATCTTTTTTTGGCCAGGCAATCTTTACATTTTAAAATCTTAGGTTTAATTGGTATTTTTGTTAAAATTTGGCTGCATTTACAAACAAAACCAATAATTCTTGCAGGGTTGCCAAGAGCCAAAGCATGGGCGGGTAAACTTTTTGTGACAATTGACCCTGCCCCTATCAGTGCAAAATCTCCTATGCTGACACCCGGCAAGATTATTGATCCCGCCCCTATAGACGCTCCTTTTTTCACAACACTTTTGGATATGAGCCATTCCTTTTCTGTTTTTAGGATCCCTTCTGGGGTAGTGGAGCGGGGGAATTTATCATTAGTGAGTGTTACAGCGGGGCCTATAAATACATTGTTTTCTATTGTTACACCCTGGTAAATATTAGAATTGTTTTGGATTTTGACATTACTGCCAATTTGTACACCTTGGTCTACATATACCCCTTTTCCGAAAATGCAATTTTTTCCAATCCTGACATTCTCCCGAATTAGAGTATAATGCCAAATTTTTGTGTTTTTTCCGATTTTTACTTTTGGAGATACTTCTGCCGTGTCATGAATAAATGCGATATCCATCAACTAAAACCTCCATCCCATATTGGTTTTATTGCTAAAGCTTGACGCTTATTTTTTATAAATTTTTTATAAGGATTTTGAATAAATTTAGGTAATAGGGGAAAGATCATTGAAGCCGCGCTTATTCTGATTTTTTGAAGTAATACTTGGTTTTGTAAGCCATATTGTTTCATGAGCCTTTCCCTGTCTTTAAACAACTTTTCAGTTCTATTTACCGCTGCACTATGATCCTCCAGAGGATGATGGAACATATTAATTCTGCAAAATTTTACTTTTGCGCCAGAGTAAATTGCTTTTGCAAGATAATCATTATCCAGTGATAATGATTCAGAGGAGAACAAACCTGTAAGTGAAAAAGCAGACCTTTTTATTATCATCCCCAGTCCGCATCCACCATAGCGGAACACATCGGCAACTTCTTTGCCATAATTTACTCCGGGGGGGGCATAAGCATTCCATTTTCTCCTTCCTCGGGCTTTTGTGCCTCCACAAAGCAGCACATCAATATCCGGATTTTCTTCCATGACTTCGATAGCCTCTTCGATAGCCTCTTTATAAAAGGTATCGTCATCAGTAAGGATTTTAATATATTTCCCGCTGGCTAGTAACACGCCTTTATTGGTAGCATGGCTTTCACTAATATCATCTTCCGAAACAAAAAGACTAACTATTTTTTTATATTTATTAATAACACTTAGTGTCTGATCAGTGGAGTTACCATCTATAATTATCAATTCATCATTTAGTCCAATTAAAGTTTGGTGTATGATCAGAGTTTTTTCTAAATATTTTGCTCTATTTTTTGTTGCCAAAAGAAAGGATACTCTTTTGGTTGCTTTGGAATCAAAAGAATTTTTAGACATTAGAATAAAACGGTTCTTTTGACAATAAAGGATATGTTTTAATCAATTCTTTGATTCCTTCGTCTATTGTAATTGAAGTATAGAAACCAAGAGAATTAATTTTTTTAAAACTTACGGCATAATTTCTCTTATCACTATCTTCGCCGATTGACGAATAATTTACATGTACTTTAATCCTTTGTTTTATTAAGTCGCATACTTCTTTTTTACTAAAACTTAAATTGTCAGAACCAATGTTATAAATTTGGTTTTTCATTTTTTCTGAGTTTTCAATGGCAAAACACAAAGCTTTACCCATATCTGAAACATGAATAAAAGTCCTCTTGTAATGTTTCTCGTATACTACCAGGTAACCTTGGGAAAGAGCCCTATATGTAAAATCATTGATGAGTAAATCCAGTCGTAATCTGGGTGAAATTCCAAAAGCAGTTGCAAAACGATAGACAATTACATTTCCCCGTTTTAATAACAATTGCTCACCCAGGCTTTTTGTCTGGCCGTACAGGCTTAGAGGTTTTAGTGGGGTTTTTTCCGTTGCAATCTCACGTACGTATCCGTAACCGCTGCCGGTAGATGCAAAAATAACAAGTTGGCTTTTTTCAGTTATTTTAATAAGATTTTTAACCCCTCCGATATTGACATCTTGAGCAAGTTTGGGGTCTTTTCTGCAAGCAGGATAACCGACAATTGCTGCCAGATGTATGATTATGTCAGCATTTTTGACTGCCTTTTTAACATCGTTATAACTTCTTATATCTCCTTTTTGAAATTCAAAATTAGCATTTCTAATAAAAGGCAAAAGAGGATTACCTCCAAAAATTAAACTGTCTAAAACCCTAACCTTATAACCTGTCTCAAGTAATTGTGGAATCAAAGTTGTTCCGATGTATCCTGCTCCTCCGGTGACGAGTACCATCATAATAATGAACTATTTATAACACAGAGAGATAGTATTTAACAGTCTCTTTGATTGCTTTTTCGTGATTTGTAAATTTGAATTTTGGAAATAATTTTCTAAATTCTTTATCATCTAATACTTTTTTATAAGCTCCGTCAGGATAAGCGGCATTAAAGTATAATTCTCCTGCATATTCAAGAGTTTTTGCTATTGTTTGAGCAGATTCGGCAATAGTGTACCCTTTATTTTGAGCGATATTAACAGGATATATCAACTCATTAATTTCTATTCCTTTCAAAAGAATTTTAACAATATCATCAATATACCCCCATTCTCTGATTGGTTTACCGCTACCCCAGATTTCAAATTTGTTATCACCACGCCTTTTGGTGTTAATCATCCTAATTATTAAACCACCCAGAGCATGTACTTTTTTAGGGTCCGTTTCATCACCAGGGCCGAAATAAGTAGGCATAATAAAATGTACTGACTTTATTCTATATTGTTGTTTATAGCGA
>CAZFVS010000002.1:0-1396 GCA_964522265.1 uncultured Gammaproteobacteria bacterium
GGGCTAACCATGGGAAAGTTTGAATGGGTATGCAAATCCCCTTTGATATCTTTAACCTCAACCAGCCTTGGCAGTTTGTGGGCGATGGCTGCTTCAATCTCTCCTGTATCTTCCCTGATCTCAGGAGGTGGCATCTCCATCCCTAAGAGTTTATAAAATTCATCTTCTGTTTTGGTATGGATTATTTTCCCATCTTTAGTGCTCTTCACTCCATCCTCATTCAGTGATAAATTCTTTTTTAAAGTATAAGTTCTAAGTTTGATATTATGGTTTTTGCTTCCGGTGAAATGCTGCAGCAGAGCCCCATAGCTCTCAGGCTTCCCCACCAAAAGATCTATCTGTAATCCCGAGCCCAAAACTATACTTCCCTGATTTTCACCTTTATCCAAAACCCGGACGACTCCGGGTATTTTTGTGAAATATTCCACAACTTCTCTGCTGCTTTTGGTGCTTACTGAAAAATCCAAATCGCCGATAGTAGCAACCTGCCTCCTCAGACTACCTAAAGGGTCTGCTCTCAAAACCTGAGGACTTTTTTGCAGATATTCCAAAATTCTTTGTGCCTGAGCTGAGGCATAAGGCAGCAACATCCTACCTTCCCTGCCGGACAACTCTTCCAAACCGGACATAATTTTTTCAGCTATCTTTCCGGAAAAACCTTTTTTTATAAGCTGCCCATTTTTAATTTTGTTTTTAAGATCGTTAATATCCTTAATACCGAGTGACGATAACTCCTGGGCTGTTTTAGGACCGATTCCTGAAATATCCAAAAGATCAAATACTACTTGCGGAAAATCCTTTTTAAGGATTTCGAAATGTTTAACTCTCCCTGTTTTAAAAAGCTCTTCCAAATGCTCTTGCAGATTCTTGCCAATACCGGGAACGTCATCAAGCTTTCCCTCCTCCCAAATATCCTTTATGTCACTGTCTAGATGTTCAATACTGTCTGCAGCAGTCTCGTAAGCCCGGATTTGAAACATATTGGCCTGTTTTAAGGTTAGTGCTGCAGCAACAGACCTTAAAAGTTTTGCTACATTCTGATTGGAAAACTTGGCTGATTCCATTGAATCAATTTTAACACAGTTTTTTAGAGCATAAAAATGGGTTTTTTAGTTAGGATCTTTGAAATTTTTGCAGAGTTTTAAAAATCGCTGTTTGTTTGATCTCCATGTTGACAAGGGTGCTGTTTATTTCAACCAGAAGACTGGCTTCTTTCCCTTTGTCAAAACCAAATATGGGTAAGTGGTTTTTTAAAAGAGTGGTATACTGCCTTTGGGTATTAAATCTTAGGCTCCACTCTTGCTCTGACAAGATATTCTCCAAACCTAGGGTTGCCATATATAGTTTTTGCAGCTGATCGTAAGGATCTAATCTAGCAGAACTATCATTGATTCGT
>CAZFVS010000002.1:1406-5566 GCA_964522265.1 uncultured Gammaproteobacteria bacterium
GGTCAGGTGTTTCAAAAGTTAATACATTGTGTGTTTCTTCCGACTGAATCTTCGCACCCATCATTTGCGCAATAATTAGCCACTTTGGGTGGGGGAAACTTACAGGTTCCATTTGTGGAGATCTACAAACAATCTGTTCTAGAATATCAATGGACATGACATGTGAAGTACTGCCAATATCAATAGGTATGCCAAAAGCGGCTGAATATAGTCTGTTAAATTCACTCTCTGTCTGTACCAATGGCGGATGATGAGCAAAAAAATCTTTCGGGCTTCTTCTGAAATTTAAATAACTTTGTACTTCTAAAGTAAGTTCTGATGCCTGCTTAGCCATAAAATACAGGTCATCTGGAAAATGAGTAGCTGCAGTAATGATCCTATCGCCATCAGTATATTGCATCTTCTTGATTTGCAAATCCTCCATGACTCCCAAAACTTTTTCAAGAAGATTTAGATGGTCATTTTCCACCTTATCTCCAACAATTTGCTGCGTTGTTTCAGTGGCGTAAATACCATAATTTGTCATTTTTTGGAGAGCTTGTTTGACCCATGGGTTGGTTGTTGTGGTCAGATTCATAACCCATCCTCTATAATTTTGTTGAACAATTTTAGCTGAGTTTTCAACAGTATCCAAAAATACCCCGCGGGGATCATGCAGAGTTGAGGCAAGCAGTACATCGGTAAATTTTTCCACAAGGTGAATTATAACACGAGGCTACAATAACCTTTCATGCGGCTTGATACGTTCAGTTGTCATAAACGTATTTTGAGGGTTTAAATCTGGAACACATTTACTAAAATCTAATATATCAATACAAAGCTTTGCAGCAGTTTGGAATTACAACAATTTTTTAAATTCTTCCAGTGATAGATTAATTGGTTTCAAAATACCATTTAGGAGTGTTCCCTTGCGTATAACTTTATGATCAGGAATAGTAACCAGCTGTTTTTTACCATTGTGTATTCTGGAAAGCCTAATATGGCTTCCTTTTTGTCTAACTACAGCAAATCCAATTTTTTCTAAACTCTTTATAACCTGTTTTCCGCTTATTTGAGGGATATCTGACATTACGGAGTAAAGACAGAAACTGGCACTATGAAGCGATCCTTATGGATTTGACCTTCCTCAATCTTATCATTATCTGCATCCTCCAGATATAGCGCTGTAGCTTCTTTAATATTCTCCATAGCTTCTTCTAAACTATTTCCTTGAGAGGTGCAGCCTGGAAGATCAGGAATCCATACAGAATATCCTCCATCCTCTTCTTTCTCAAAAACAGCATCATATTGCAAAATCTTTTTGTTCATATTAAAAGTATTATACACTAATTGAGAAGAGCTTAAGGGTTTAAATCTGGAATACTTATACCAAATACCAAAGTTTAATTTATCAATATCACATGCTGCAAAAGCTAGAATTCCCAATCTTTGCCTGATATACTCCTAGTATGAATAAAAATTCTGAGATTTACCAAATAATCAAAAGCAGGGTAGGTTTAAAAGAGGATTCAGAATACAAAAGACTTTATGATCCTCAAGATGTTTACAATGAGTCTTTGAAATATTTGGCTCTTAGGAATTTTAAAAGATTTTTAGCTTTATTGTATTTTTTAATAATCGAGAAAGGGTATGCGTTTGACTTAATCCTTGCTGGAGGTGATTCTGGGGTCAGTTTGTCGAAAATTACTGAGCTGTTTTATCAACATCTAGGCCTGAAGCCTCCATTAATCCTATATCTACCAATTATTAGGTGGAATCCAAAATGGCTTCATTATCATGGACAACCTACAGAATTATTTAATAATTCAGTTCTTATTCCTCAAATTAAAGATAAAATTAATACATTAAACAAACTGGAAAATATTCTGTTTGTGGATGATGAATTAAAAAATGGTTTTACAGCAAAAGCAACCTTTAAGATTGCAACAAATGCAATTTATAAAAATAAAATTTCTCAACAGATTAATTTAAAAATTGTTGCTGAAAATCAGGGGTTTGAACCAGATGATTTTATTGAAGGAGTCAAAACTGAATTTTATTATTTTGCGCAAGACTCAGATGGTATTAACAATGTTTTAAGCTACATAGTCCCATGGAGTATTGAAAAACAATTAAAAGAATACTTTGGAGATGAAAAAATAAGTTCCAAGGCTAGGCTAAACTCACTTTTGGATTTACCATCAAAAGAATTTGATCGTTTACAGGATTACATTATAGAAAAGCCAGTTTTTACTAATAGACAACTAAATGAGTTAAAAGAGAAGGTACCTAATTTTCTTAATTTACAGGCTGAGTTTAATCAGTTATTAAATAAATGGATTGCCGAAGCAATAGCAGAATATAAAAGTAGTTAATGTCTTAAAATAATTTTAAAGTGTTCCAAAAATGGCAGTCAGTCTAAAATTGCGGGCTCGTCATTAAAAATCTGGAACCCCTTTACAATAGTCTAATATATCAATACAAGACTATGCAATCTTTGGGATATGCTATTAGTTAAACTATTTTCTAGGATCATTTACATGCATTCTTGGAGACGGCTTAAATACAACTCCTTCTAAAGTATCTTTACCAATTAGCCTCCCCAGCCTTTGATTAACCTCTAATTCGGTCTTTTTCCACTCATCATACTCATCTAACCATTTTGAATTTGTAAAGGTATAAATATCTTCCTCTACAAGCACAAATAGTGTCTGGGTTAAAACGAACATTGCCTGTAAAACCATAATTATAGACCTTGTTCCTTCTCTCCTACCTGCCCAGTGATAAAAAAGCCTTCCAGCGGTAGTTTCTATATACCATAAGCAACTCTCCATATTTGCATGACTTGAAAAGTCTGACAGAAGACCGTAAAGTACTTTTCCAGCTTCATGAGTTTTCATTTTACCTTCAAGTCTATTTCTTACTTTACCAGCCTTAAATAAATCCTCCCTCTTTCCTTTACCTGCATTAAACCAAATATCTTCATTATCAGGATTAAATTTGAAGTCATAAATTAAGAAAATAGCTTCTAAGGCTCCTCTAATGATACAGGTTGTTTGTGGCTGTTGTCCTTTTAATGCTAAATCAAATGAGGCACGAGAGTCCTGGAAGATTTTAACGGCTATGAGATGGATATAATCAGTTTTACCCTCTTCACGATAGGTTCTGATAGCATTATTAAATAAAGAGATATAAAGCTCACATGTTTTTTTGTACTGTTCAATCTCGTCCTTAAGTTCTATTCCTAGAATATCTTGCAGCTTTCTATCCTCATCAAGTAAATTTTGGTATGTAACCTGTTTCACTATAGTCATATCTCATATTATACTTGAGACCATAAGAGATTATGTAATCAAATGTATTGAGCACAAGAGTTATTCAATTGAATATAGGCAGGATAGAACAACTATTTTACCCAGTTCAACATAATAATAAAGAAAAAGGTCTCAGGCGAGGTTCACCTCCTTCCCAGAAAAAACCTATACTCCTCTACAGGGATGAATACAAAGGGAGAGGGGTCTAAAATTTTTTAAATATTTTTTTGTAAAATACTTGACAGGTTAAAAGAAAAAACCTATAAATAGCATGTGAATAAAATTGTCTATTCTCTAAAAAATTATAACTTTTGAAAACCGGTCTAAGCAACCGGTTTTTTAATGCTTAAATTAGGAAGGGGGTGAAAATATGAATATAAAGAAATTTTTAGTAGGCGCAGCAGCTTCAGCAATTATGCTCGGTGCTATGGCTATGCCTGCGTTGGCAGCCGGAGCCGGAGATGGTTCTCAGGCTTCAGCTTGCGGCGCTGTTCACGGTGCATTCGCTGACGTAAATGGCAATTTCGGCTGGCTCGGTGTATTGGGTGGCACACCCGGTTATCACGGTGCAGTCGGACAAGAGCCGGGAGCAACGGGTTACAACAATTCAAACACTGGTTGTAATTAGTAGAACGAAAATTTCTAGAACAAATTTTGTTCTGAAAGACAAACAGCCCATCGGAATAAAAAACCGGTGGGTTGTTTTTTATGGTTGGCAGTTTAGGGGAGCGCGATCACAGGCAATCCCATCATGGTCTGCATCCCTTTGTCTACACCCGCAAGTATTTAGCTGATATTGTGCTTCTGCACAAGAAGAAATCTGTTCACAGGTTTTACTGCAATCACATATATATGACCCACCTGTAT
>CAZFVS010000002.1:5576-34982 GCA_964522265.1 uncultured Gammaproteobacteria bacterium
TGGTAACCGGTGATTGTTGAGTTACAGCCGGTTGGGTTTGTTGAGTTTGTTGAACAGGTTGAGTTATGGTAGTAGTTGTTGAAGCCGCTACAGTTGGTTTTGGAGTTGTAAATGCTAAGTTGGTATTGCCATTACAAGTATTCGGTGACCACAAGCCTTTATTATTTGCCTCAGCTTCTTTTTCAGCCTGCTTAAATTCTTCCTGGTATTTATAAGGAACAGCATAAGTGTATTCATGAGCATAGCCTTCCGAAATCATCAGTTTATTAAAATTTGTTTTATCCTCAAGCCAAACGTACCTTAATAACCTTTGGTATTTATCCCGTTCTCCCTGAGTCGGGTCGCTTTCTAAATTAACGGTTTGATTATTAAGTATTTCCTTTGCTTTGTTGGAAGCTTCTTTCCCAAAACACTGGACAGATTTTCTTGGATCTACAACTTCCGGGGTATCAATACCTATTAACCTGATTGTTTCAACTTTTCCGTTCAGTAAAACTTTTATTGTGTCCCCATCGACTACGTAATCTACTTTTACTTGGGTGCCTAAAGGTGCGGGTGTTGATGTTAGGGTGATGGTAGGTGTAAGAGTTGGAGTAGGTATTGGAGACGGATTAACAATGGGAATCTGGGAAGCTTGAATACCTTTAATATTTTCTGAGTGAGAAGGGGAATTTTTATAAGAGGATGGGCTGAATAATGCTTTTGTCCAGACAGCATTAATTAAAAATGCTGGAATTAGTATGGCAGCTATAACTGCATACTTAAACTTTTTATGTCCTTTGAGTCTATAAATTAACCAGGCAATTAATACCCCAATTGCTAAAGGCCAAAATAATAAGCCTAAAAATATTGCGATTGGAATTATTATCTTTTTATGTTTTAACATCAGCCCGATCTTACTCTCTCATCTAGGATATATCAATAGATTTTACTAAGGTTTACTCAGTGGGTTGTTTTTCTTATCTCAATTTCAGTCCTTAAACTTTGTTTAAGCCTATTTTCTAAACTAAACTTTAAGCTTTTTTTGTGTAGATACCTTACAGCTTATTTGTTAATGCCTAATGAATGTTGAATATAGGTAGCTGCCACTTGTGCAATAATAGGAACCAGCCAGGTCTGACCATACCCTTTAATTTTCTCTAAAAATGATTTAGTTTTAACAGAATCCGCTTCTCCCAAAATAGTAGGAAGTTCTGATTCTATTACAGAAGTAAGCTCGGATTTTGTGCTATCACCCAATCCCTCCTTACCTTTTACAAGCTGTAGAATATTATCTATATCGGTAGAGGGAGTAAGGGTAACTATAAAGTTACCTGTGCCTTGTGTTATAGGGGCATGTATAGGGGAGTTGCTAATATTAATATGATAACCTCCTCCTCCGGTATGATCCTTTTTCCACTTAACTTCAATATGGTCTAGAGGACCACTTCCATAATATTTTTTAACCTCATCAACAATCTTTTCATCTTTTATTACCCCATTAACAAGTAATTGAATCTTATCGTCTTTTTCCACCTCCACATCTATAGGTAAGAAGCAAGTCTCAGGTTGAAAATCTGCTTTATATTCCTGTTCTGTTTTATATCCATCGGTTGCTTTCAGTATTTTAACTGTATGACGGGTTAGCATGTACCCCATATTAGCATATTTGCTAGGTTGTTCTAAAAGATCAATTGCATTGCTTGTGAGAGCAAAATACTCTGTGTATCCTCCTGGAAGTTTAGAATTTCCTATCTTATAACCTGCATATCTTTCCTTATGCGGTTTAACTAATTTTTTCTCAACTAAATAGCGTACTTCTCTAAGCACATCTTCCCGCTCGCAAGTTGCAATATCCCTCACATCTTTTTGTAATACAGAAAAAGTAACATTACGATACTTACCCTTAGGATTGCGGTGAGCTTTATGAAGTGTTTGAAGAATGGCGTCTCTAATTTGCTCGTCAGTAGATACATTATCCATGCTAAAATAATTTATTCTTAATCCCATAAACAACAGCATTTAATGAGCTTCTTGCCATTTCTAATCCTGCCGTGTACGCTTCTGCATGTTTTTGCTTATTCCATTCGGGGTTTATAGAGCTAACTACCATTGATTCAAAATGTATTTTCTCAAAATTTGTATAATACTTGGAGTTTTCATCAATCAGATTATCTAAAATCATTAAGGTTTCTTCCCGCCATTGTCTCAAAGCCTGCCAATTAATATCTTTAAGCAAGGTATCAATAAGATCAATTTTCTCTTGAAGTAATACTAATTTAGGATCATTATCCATGTTTGCAATTATACATCTTTTTTTACCATGAGATAATAGATATATGGCAACTTTTAAACAGAAGCTGGTTTTTAAAAAAATGGTGGATTTAGGTGGAAGTATAGGCAAAGCTATGGTGGCTGTCGGATATTCTAAAGCCACGGCTAAAACTCCTCAGAAACTAACGGAAAGTAAAGGCTGGAAAGAGTTAATGGGATATTGTATTCCCGAAGAAGAACTTGCAAAAAAACACAGTGAGCTACTTGACGCAGTAAAAATCAATCACTTTACCTTCCCCAACTCAATGTCAGATGAAGAAATAAAAGAGGTCGTTGAAAAAGTACCGGAGTATATCTTGATCATGATTGAAAGAAATCCTAAATATACGAAGGCACATTTTTCTGCACCAGATAATGCGATCCAATTAAAAAGTGTAGAGTTGGGACTTAAACTCCATGGTTTGTTAGGAAGAGATAATAATAAGGCTAGCGATAGAGAGGATCAAGTATGCCAGGAAATCAGAGAGGCTGTATTAAGGATTAGGAAGATTTTACCGGCAAGTGAGCTTTGATCACCTTGAATATTTATAAATAGCCAACTCTTCAATTGTACTGTTCTCAAGGTTTTTGGAGGTGGAAATAATAATGTCTTCTATTTCATCACTACCTAATCCTTGAGTTTCACCATTATCTCTAAAATATTTATCCCAGATAGATACAAAGAAGTTTTTTCTTTTATTTGGGATATAGATACTAGCTATAGCTATAGATCGTGCTTTATATAGATCTGCAAGAGTAAAAGCAGCTTTCAAGGATTGATGTAAGATCACATAGTTTATTCTAAACTCTTCGTTGTTATGGTCAGTTATGGGCATAAAAATAACATTCCTAGTTTTCAACTCATAACCCTTTGTTATAACTGCATAACCTACTTCAATATATCCTATGGCTGTAATTTCACTAACTAATTCTTTACCAGCTTTTTCAAGTAAACTTTTAATCAAACTTTTTTTAGATTCATGAGTAAATAAAGGATAGTTAGGATTGGGAGAAAATGATTTTGTAAAGGTAAGATCAGAATCGCAAGGGACAATAATCACATCTCCGGCAAAATCAGTAATATCTCCTGTAGCAAGCTGAATATTCATACTAAAATAGGCCTTATTGATTGTAGCAAATTATGAGTCAAACTATGTCTTTGAAGCTACCTGGTTATACCCTTACTTTTTATACAGAAATCGTAAGTTTTTTCTGGGGCTTTAGAATACCAATCCTTTGCCGGTACCTCTGGTCTGACTGTTTTATAGTCCTCAATAATTAATTTGTTTCTTTTTTCACACGTATCTTTGCTTGCAAGATATTTATCATAAATTGATTTATATCCTTGAGTTTCTTCTACCACACAATTTTTAATAAGACCATTCGCCTTTAATTCTTCCTCACTCATGGTTGGTTTGGCAGGAATAGCTTCATCAGTGTGTTTTACCCAAGAACATTCTTGGCGGATCTTGGCAGGACGTAGCTCATACCAATAGAACCAGCCGGAAATCAGAATCATGACTAATAAAATTAGAAAACAGCTATATTTATTTCCTTTAAAAATTAAATTTTTCATAAAGTACTAAGACAAGCTTGGTAGACTTGACTTTCATAGGTATCAAATTTATCTTTTAATGCAGTATTCCATTTGTTAAGCTCGCCTACTGCCCAATCATGAAGTGCACGGAGATAAGTAGAATAGGCACTACCTGCTGCATCAGCTTGTATACCTGCTTGATCCGTCGGTACACCTTGGCTAAGAAGTTTCTCAAAAACCTCGGTTCGGCGTACTACCTGTGACTGGGTAATCTTTCCATACTTGAGGGCTGCTGTCTCTGTTTCACTATTGGTTTGAGCAGCTGCCAGTTCCACTATTGCCGGTTCAGATTGGGCGTACTGTTCGTTGACCTTTCTTTCTTCCTCTTTTCTTTTTTCTTTGGCATAGGTGCGGCATTGCTCAATACCTACTGCTGAATCAACTTTTGGTTTCTGAATTCCCTTTATTTGTGGTAATTCATTTGATTGTGTTTCAGGGATTGCCGGAATAGGTGTTGGAGTGTTTTCCGCCTTAACTTTAGGCTTAGGGGTAATGGTTGGGACAATTGTGAAAGATGGGGAGGGTGATTCTGAAATGACCGCTGAATCTGTGGCTACTGTTACAGGAGCATTATATAAAGTGTGTGCCGTGGGCTGAAACACACCGGTTACTGTGATAATTACAGCTGTTATTACAATAGCAACCTTTTGAGTTATTATTTGGAAAAAATCAAACATAATATAAAACCACCCAACAAATAGTTAGTATAAACTTTTCAGCTCAAGTATAGCATAAATCCTAACATATAGTTGAGGAAATTTAGGCTGATGACTTTGATAATTAGCCTATGAGAGTAAATGCTAGACCATTCAAAAAGTTTGGGGAGAAAGTTAAGCAACTTAGGAAAGAGCGTGATTTAACTCAAGAGGAACTAGCTACAAGGATTGGAGTTTCTGCTGCATATATAGGTTTTATAGAGCAAAAGCAACGAACCCCCTCTATGAAAACTGCTGATAAAATAGCAAGGGCTTTGCGGGTTTCGCTTAAAGATCTTTTGTAAATCTCTTCCCAGCTTCCTGATATAATTACAATAGACAGAAATTAAGATTAAGATGGATGAAAAATCATTAGAGCCTTATATTTGGCCTGTACTAGATAAAATTGAGAAGAAATCTCGAAGAACACCTAAGGGGGATCTTATTCTCTTTTTTTATTATGTCGGTAGGCCTGATGAAAGTGATTTTGATGGTTATGGAATGAATGTTCTTTACCTTCTAAAACAATGGGGAGCAATTAAAATCCACAATAAAGAAATTTTTGATGATGAGATTAGATTCTATATATTATTAGCCACAAATTTTAAGCCTATTTATGAAGAATTTACTAAAAAACAGACTGCACTCCAAACTAACCCTATTATTACTCAAAAGGTGACAAAAAAAGGCGTAAAAATGACAATAAACCAAATTATAAAGATAGTTAAAGGTAACAAAATGAGAAAGCTACTGGAAGTTCTTTCTGATCTCAAACCCCATAAAAGAAGTGAATTAATTAGTAAAACAAGTTACTCAGCATCCTTAAACTCTTTATCACATTTAAAAGCAGGACTTGATAAGGTATTAAGGCGCAATGGTTTTTACATATCTACAGAACCACCAGCTGGCTTCATAGACCCTACAGGTTTTTATCAAATAAAAAGCTCACCTAGTTTGTACAACGAAGCAACTTTTCAGGTTTAAAAGACTCATCTACATCTCATGAGCAAAACTATTTTAATTTTTTTAGACTCAAAAAACTCACCTTCCCACTGTGACAAGCTCACTATTGGTGGTCCAAAATACCTTTATACAAGATTTATATGGACAAAACATTTAGAAATGAAGATATTTTACTGACCTCCTTTTTACTCACCCAAACAGGCATAAATTTAATTGATATTGTTGAAGATTATACTGGGCATTTTGTGTTTGTACTCTCCGATTTGGAACGGTGTACTGAATTAAAACAGCAATATCTAAACAATGCTTTAGCTCCAGCAAGGCAACTTTTTTCTCAACGAGAGATGCTTATTTCAGAAATTAAAACAAGAAATAGAAATGGAGAAAGGGAAAAAGAATGACCCTTAAAGAAGCAGCTTTATATTATCTAGCCAAAGGTTGGCCAGTTATGCCTATAAATCCAAGTAGTAAAAAACCTTGTCTAATGACTTGGAAACATCTTCAAGATAGATTACCAACCATAGAAGAAATAGAGGAACAGTGGGGAATGTGGCCTTGGGCAAATATAGGTCTAGTTACAGGTAAACTTTCCGGGGTTTCAGTCGTTGATGTAGATCCACGACACAATGGTACTACTAATGGATTAACAGAAACTGTCAAAGCTCAAACTGGCGGTGGAGGTTGGCACTACTTCTATAAATACAATGAAAGCTGTCATTCTCAAAATGCTTTAGGAGAAGGTCTTGACCTAAAAACAGATGGCGGTTACGTAATTATATCTCCGAGTGTTCATGCTTCCGGGAATAAATATGTTTGGATTACTTCACCTTTTGTAAACAAATATGCAGAGATACCTCAATGGATCTTGGATAAACAGAAAACAAAATCACCAGGTCAGAGTTTTGATTGGAATCAAGTAATTAGGACAAAAGAAGGCAGACGGGATATTAATTTATACAGAGCTGCCTGTAGCCTTTTAGCTAAAGATATTCCTGCAAAGCTCGTTTACCCCTTCCTTGTATGGTTAGGACAGACGTTTAATCCACCACTGCCCGAATCTGAGGTTCGGAAGAAATTTGAAAGTGCAGCTAAATTTACTCTAAAAGATTGGGAGGGATTAGACGATGAACTTTGATGAGATTGACAGTAAAAGGAAAATTAAAAAAGTTACAAAAAATTTGCACCTAACGGATGTCGGAAATGCTGAAAAGATAAATGATTTATTTGGCGACAAAATCCGATACGACCACAAACGAGGACGTTGGTTAATTTGGGTGGGACATCGATGGCAACCTGATATAGATAATGCTGTCAACCGACTAGCAATGGAAGCAGCCCAAAAAAGATACCTTGAGGCAGCTGAAATTACAGATCTTGAAAAAAGAGCCCTAGTATCAAAATGGGCAATAGCTTCAGAGGCGAAAGGAAGACTTGATGCAGCTACAGGAATAGCTAAGAGCCTTCTTCCTATTGCAGACAAAGGTGATAATTGGGATGCAGACCCCTTACTTTTATCATGTAAAAACGGCATTGTAGATTTAACCACGGGGTTATTAAGGAATGGTAAGCCAGAAGATCGAATAACAATGTCAACTCGGGTAGTCTTTGATCCTCAAGCTGATTGTCCTCGCTGGAAGCAGTTTATCTCCGAGATTTTTAAGGACAATGCTGAACTGATCCACTACGTTCAAAAATCATTAGGTTACACTCTAACAGGAAGTATTAGGGAACAAGTTATTTATTTTGGTCAAGGACCTGGTGCGAATGGTAAAAGTGTCTTTTTTTCAACAATCCGCTCAGTACTTGGTGAATATTCATATAGTGCCCCTGCTACTTTATTTCAAAGGGATACCCGCAATGCGATGTCCAACGATGTTGCAGCCCTAGAATTTAAAAGGCTTTTAATGAGTAGTGAAATATTATCCGCTACCAAAATCAACGAACAACGACTTAAAAAGTTAAGCGGTGGTGATACTGAAACCGCAAGATTCTTACATCACGAATACTTCGAGTTTGACCCTGTTTGTAAAATTTGGTTATTTGTTAACCACTTACCCCAAGTGGATGATGATTCATACGCTTTTTGGCGAAGAATCAGGCTTATACCCTTTTACCGAAAATTTGAGGGGAAAGACAGAGATGAGTTTCTAACCGAAAAATTGAGGACAGAATTACCAGGGATATTAAATTGGATGATTAAAGGATGCCTATTGTGGCAACAAGAGGGACTTAATCCAACACCAGACATTGTTGTAGCAGCTACCCAGGAATACCAGGAGGAAAATGATGTTTTGTCTGAATTTATATTCGAGGTTTGCGTTGAAGCTGATGATACCGAGATACAAGCATCTAGCCTTTATTATGCCTATACAGTTTGGGCTGATAATAAACACTTAAAGGGGAAGGATGATGTTATCTCTAAAAAAGAATTTGGTCGCTCAATGGGAGATAAGTACCAGAAAATTCATAAAAACAATGGTTGGTTTTATAAAGGTATAGCTTTTAAAGATTCCAAAGTAGAGGAGGAAAAATAATATGTCCACACCTACTCATATTTTAAAAAACACACTTTTTTATACTGTTTTTGACACTATAAACCCAAAGAGTGACGGGTCAAATACCATTTCTAGGCACGATGTGACGGGTGAATCTCTTTATGTCTATCTTTTTTATAATCAGCCTTCATGGGAAAGAAAAGACATTGACTTCCTTTTCTGTCACTCAGGCACATTGACCCGTCACAACCATTCACAATCAAGGCGGAAAGGGAATATTGAGTGAGTAAATTAATTAACAAAAATCCTACAGCCTTGGTACGTATAGATGCCGAGCTGCATAGATTGTTAAAAATAAAAGCAGCAGCCGAGAAAACTACTATAAGGACTCTTATTGAGGGTGTTTTAGCAGAGCTGCTATCTGTAGAGGGAGGCAAGGAATGATAACCGTTGATGAGATGATGAAATTAGAAAAATGCCCCTGTGATATGTGTAGCAGCCAAGATGACGAAAATGACCTATTGGAGAGGCAAAAAATGGATGAAATTTGTAACATCTACTCAAATTATTTGATAGATTACTTAATAGAAAATCATAAAAAAGATATATTGAAACAAACAAATAAAGAGAATAAAGTGAAGTAATAATGGAACTTCAGAAATTATACGGAATAACCATTGGTAGAGTTTCCACCCCAAAACAAGACGTATTTGGCGATAGTTTGGATGACCAAGAGAAAACTATCCAATTGGCTATTCAACGCACAGAAATACAGTTCAACTGCAAAATAGTAATAGATAAATCTTTTGATTTTACCGAGTCTGCAAGCGTAGCTTTGGTTCTACAACCACTTCAGAAAGTTATTGAATATTGTAAAAAGTCACCTAAAAAGATTAAATTTGCATTTATTAAGAGCATTGACAGAGGCACAAGAGCCGGAGCAATCATTTATGGATTGTTAAAAACTAGCCTTGCTGAAATAGGAGTAATGCTTATTGATACATATGGAATAATTGGTACGCAAACCGTGAATACTTTGGAACATTTAGGTGAAAAGTACTCATGGTCTGAATATAGTCCAACTTGGATATCAGAACTTCTTGAAGCAGAAAGAGCTAAATCTGAGGTAAGGGATATACAAACTAGGATGATTGGTGCGGCAATTAGATATATTAGGCTTGGATATTGGAGAGGATCAACACCTATTGGTTTCGCCGCAATTAAGATTGATACACCTCATGGTAAAAGATTTGTTTTAAGACCCCACCCAGATGAAGCCAAATGGATCATAAGAATGTTTGAACTTAGAACACAAGGTAAAACCGATCAAGATATTGTTAAGGAGGTAAACAAAATGGGGTTTGTCACCAGAAAAAGGTATTACCGCGATAAGGAGGATAGGTCAAAAATAGTTAAAGTTATGGGTAGCAGTAAACTCAATATAAAAAGGTTGCTCAAATATATTCAAACTCCCCTGTATGCAGGAGTTAACGATGAAAAATGGACACAAGGTCATCCAGTTAAATTACATGAAGGTGGAATAGTAACAATAGATTTATTTAACAAAGCTAACAGAGGAAAAATCACTATTATTGAAGAAGAAGGGTTAGCCAAAATCTATAAAGGTAAACCACCTGCATGGGCTTTAAAAAAGCACAAACTTAATCCCCTATACCCTTATAAACAATATGTTCTCTGCCCTATATGTAAACATCAATTGATGGGTAGTGCCTCAAGAGGTAAATCAGGTCAACACTTCCCAGCATATCATTGTCAAAGGGGTCACAGAAGCTTCAGAGTGCCCCTAAAAGACTTCAATGAAGCAATTACCAATTTTGTTAAGCAGATGAAGTTTAGCGACAAATTTATTACTCATTTTGAGTTCAGGTTTTTGAAAAACTGGAAAATCAGAATGGAGCAGATAAATACAGATACTATGGATTGGGAACAGTTTATTATTGACCTCAGAGGCAAAAGAAAAGCAATAAGCGACAGAATAAATACATTAAGCTACGCACCTCTCGTTCAGGAAGCAGAAACAGAAATTGAAGGTATAGACAAACAGATTGAAGATGCTTTAGGGGAAAGAAATAAAAAAGAGAAAGAAGAGGTTGATGTGCATCTCTTAATGAAAACAGTCAAATATTATATGGAACACCTGGAGATTTTGCTGTTACAAAGCCCGGATCCCTTTAAAAGAGCTATACTTTTTAGCTTAGCATTTGAGGTTTTACCAACCTATGAAGAATTAAAGAATGGAACACCCAAATTATCCCCTCTTTTCAGGCTAAACTATGCTTTCAAACACCGCCAAAGTATGTTATGCGGGACCGACGGGACTCGAACCCGCGACCTCTTCCGTGACAGGGAAGCGCTCTAACCAGACTGAGCTACGGTCCCATCCCAAAATGAATTCAACAACTGATGAGTATTGTAACAATTGTTTCCCCCCTTGACAACAACTTATAAATAGGTTAAATAAGACTCATCATATTAAATCTGCTCAGAAGGATTTAACAGGTGCCAAAAAGAAAACAAACAACAAAACATTCATCAGATAAAGAATCCTCTGAAGGTTTTTTTGATAAAATCCAAACGGATCTGGAAAAAAATAACTCATATTTAAATTTAGTATTAGGAACTTTAATTGTAATTGTTCTGGGAATTTTAATTTTTAATTTCTTCAATAAACCAGAAGGAGATTTGGGACCATCGGGCCAGACAGACGAACAAACTGTCGATGTTAAGAAAGAAGATTTACCAGGCAAATACACTGTCAAGGAAGGTGATACTCTCTTTTTAATAGCGCAAAATTACTACAAGGACGGATATAAATATCCCAAATTGGTAGAAGCTAACAAACTGACTAATGAAAATCAGATTGAGGTGGGTCAGGTTCTGGATATACCAAAACTGGAAGAAACAAACCAAGCATCTAGTAATACTCCCTCTACTCTACCAACAAATGATAACGGGACAGGCGGCGCTATAAACCAAACCATCTGGGGCGAGAAAATTACTGGTGAAACATATATTGTTACCAAAGGGGATTGGCTCTCTAAGATAGCTGGAAGAGCTTACGGGAATATCTATATGTATGACAAAATCGCCAAAGCGAACAACCTGCAAAACCCTGATGCCATTGAAGTTGGCACAAACCTCAAAATCCCCAGATAATCTCATTGTCATTCCTTTGGATGAAGGAATCAATTTATTCTGTCATTTCGACCGAAGCGGAGAAATCTCTTTTATGAAAAATTGCTATTACATTTATATTTTGGCAAGCGATTCAGGTACTTTATATATTGGAGTAACTAATAATCTTGAACGGAGAGTGTATGAACACAAAAATAGGCTTATACACGGCTTTACTAAGAAATATCATTGCCATAAATTAATTTATTTTGAAGAGTATAATTAAGTTTTAACTGCTATAGAAAGAGAAAAACAGCTGAAGAGATGGAGTAGACAAAAGAAACAAAATCTGATCAATATATTAAATCCTACATGGAAAGATTTAGCACCCAACTTTTAAGGGATCCCTCGACTTCGCTCGGGATGACATAAAATATCAAAATTCTCCCGCTTCGCATTTCCCACATCTAAAATTCCAAAAAATACCCCTCACTGCAGTGCGGGGTATTTTAAATAATTTCTGAAATTCCTAAATATAGCTATTATTTAGGGTTTCCCCAAGGCTTTTTTACTTTAGCCTATTTATTATACGGTCTACAACCTGTGTTTTAGTATTCCATATAGTAAAAAGCCCTGCACTAAGAGCTATCGCTTCTGGAGCAAATTGCACTTGATGAACCAACGAATCTACGTTGGAAAGTAAAGGAAGCATCCTAAGATAATCATAACCTGCATTCAGACCACCTAATGCTGGTCCTGAAGCAACTCCAAATTTTCCAACTTCCCAACCGTAGTGGTTGACTTTATCCACAAACCATCTTACATAACCACCCACAGCTTCACCTGAAAGCTCTACGTCGTTTTCTCTTTCTGCCAAATTAACTCACCCCCTTTTGTCGCTGTTATTCAAGGCCTTTTGAATAATTAATGCGATATTTCATTATTAGAGGTTTTAAGAAAAATTGTCAAGATATCATAAGATATCAAAATAGTATTTTGAGGATTTGGTATAATGCTCTAAGTGCGGTGGTAGTTCAGTGGTAAGCAGAGCTTGCCCCTAAACTACGTTGATTGATAAATTAGCGGTGGTAGTTCAGTGGTAGAATGTCTCCTTCCCAAGGAGAAGGTCGCCGGTTCGAATCCGGTCCACCGCTCCATAGAGAAAGATCGAACTTTGCATATTTTAGCTTCAAACCGTTGCTAAAATTAGTTAAAATTCAATCCTATAACCAAGAACCCTAACGAGAATCGAACTAGCCTTAGTCAAGCTATTTCTTTTTTTGATCAGACTCTTCAAAACCTCCCATCCAATCAGACCCATAAGATTCTTGCATAACTGCACTAGCCAGCAAATACACAATTTCTTGTATTTCTCTTAACTTTTCTTCTGAAGTTTTGGGATAATACTTCTTGATTATTTCCAGTGATAGCACTATAAATCACCTCCTAACTTTCCTCAGGAAGTAAATTTTATCTGACTATGAGGTTACAATCGTTTTTAGAGCTTGCGTTTGCTATACTTCATTTATGGCTCAAAATTTTTATGACAAGGTAGCTAAAAAATTTGGTGGTTATGGATATGGCAATGGTGTTAAACTCCGATATAAAAGTGAGTACCCGGCAGGTGATCCTGAAAAAGTTTTTAAAGAAAAACTATTGGACTTAAGTTCAAGAGACAAAACAGCATTAGATATTGGCTGTGCTGACGGCAAATTTACTCTTTCTATTGCTCCCTATTTCAAAAAAGTGTATGGAATTGATATTTCAAAAGAAAACTTGAATGTTGCAAACAGCCACAGAGCTGATGAAAGAAGTAAAAATGTTGAATATTCTTTTCAAAACGCAAGCCATACTTCGTTTGAGGATTCTTTTTTTGATATAGCCTATTGCAGAAGAGGACCATCTTATTATGAAGAATATCATAGAATCCTGAAAGCGAACGGATATTATGTTGAGATTGGAATAGGAGAAATGGATACTATAGAACTAAAGAAGATATTTGGCAGGGGACAAGGTTATGGAAAATGGGATAGGTCAACATTGGATGAAAACCTAATAAAACTCCAAGCCCTTGGTTTTAAAGTTGTTTTTTCGGAGAATTTTTATCCATTTGAATATTATCCTTCTTACGGAGAGTTCGATCTATTTCTGCAAAATGTTCCAATTTTTGAAGATTTTGATTCGGAGAAGGATAAAGTACTACTACAAAAGTATGTTGAAAAGTTTTCAACGGATAAAGGTATTATGCTTTCGCGTCACCGATTGGTAATGGTTTTACAAAAAGTAGCATAATCGACTAGAGCACAGTAAGGAGCTATGCATACTTATACAGTTTTTAAACCTAAAGTATAAACTAAATCTGGTAATAGACCGTCAGATAGGAATAATCTGATAAGCTCTGGCAATCTGGCTAAGACCACGTCAGGAGCTCCAAAAGTGACAGAAATAAACAAAAAATGACAGAAAAGTTACACTAAAGATATGTTTGACGAAACGAAAGAAGAATCCCTTAAAAAACCTATCACCAAAGAAACTAGAGAATGGGAATCTGGCTTAGACGTTATTTTGCCAATAAATGGAGCAGATTTACCAGATTTTAAGGCATGGGTCAATTGGAATGGATTCCATTTAGATAGAGGAACAGGCGAAGGCCATGATGGATATGATTTTTCTGCTTACTTGACCACAGACGACAGGGTTATTTTTGGTCTTCCTGCTGATACCAAAATCAGGGCTGTGGCCGATGGCAAAGTAGCACAAGTATTAGATGATCCAGAAGCAGTTGGAGGAGGCTATGGAGTTATGATAACTCTTGAACATGGAACGCACAACAGCGGAATGTTTTCTCAGTATATCCATGTTAAACCTTTAATCGATTATGGTGTTGAAGTTAAAAAAGGCGATGTGATTGCAGAATTATATAAGGACCCCGAAGCCAAAGAAGGAAGATTAGTTCATCTACATATAAGATTAGTTAGTGGTTGGGGTACCAGAAGAACCTCAATTATGGGCGGAGGCAGAAATATAAGAACAGATGATCCTAAAGTCTTGTCAGAAGAAATTTATAAATATACCGCAAATCCCCAAGGTTCAGCTCAATTTAGTATAAAAGAAGTGCCCCATGTAAAAATAGAGACTGCAAACTTTAGTAGAGTTAGAGTAAATTAGTATTAATGAGAGTTCTATCTTTACTCAACCGGAGTATATACTTTTACAGCCACAACCAAAGCCTGGTTATCCTGTTTTTTGAATTTTAATCCCTTTGTATTAAAAAAATTAATACGCTTAAATCCTATATTTTCCAGCGTTTTTTGGAGTTTTTCAGTCTGATAGTAACGCAATGCCCAGGGATGATTTTTTGCAGGATCTTTTTGTACCCCTGACTCATCTATTGGTATCTGGAAAAATAACTTACCTTTATAATCTAAAACCCTAAAACTTTCTTTCAGGTAATTTATAAAAATTTCCCTGGGCAAATGCTGAAAAACCAGTATCGATATCAACAAATTAAAGTTATTGTTTTTAAAAACCTTTAAATCTTTTCCGTTAGTAACTGCAAAACACACATTATTTTGGTTAACATATCTTTTGGCCAAATGAACCATTGATGCTGATATATCTACACCCGTACAACTTTTAATTTTTTTATATAAAGCATACTCCATCCTGCCCACTCCGCAGCCTATATCCAAAAGTCTGGTGTCTTTATTTATCAGTTTTAACTTTGTCAATGTAGAAACAAACTCAATCCCTCTGTTAAAAACTTCTGCTGGTGTCGCAGCATCTTCCAAAACAGCTTGCCAAGGATGGACTAAACCAGCCAAATACCAGTAGATTTTTGACGGTAAAAAAGCAGCTGTCAGGTAATTCAATCTCTTAAACATAAAGGCATTTTACACTAAAAATATCCTATGGTTTGATGTAAAATATTGAAAATGCAGTTTTATGCCGATGTAGCTTAATGGTAAAGCAAACGCTTCGTAAGCGTAAGAGTGACGGTTCGATTCCGTCCATCGGCTCCACAAACAAGTAGCAACAAAACAAATAATTATCTATAATTAACTAAGGTATTTCGTATCTAATTATTTATTATGCAAAAATATAAATCAGCATATAAACCGCGTTCACTAAGAAGACTCGAAAAAAGAAGTAAGAGAAATATTGTAATAAGTTTAGTCATCATGTTTGGTCTTTTCTATCTTTTGGTCAGCTGGGGACTACCGGCTCTGATCGGGAGCCTGTCTTTCTTAAATAGGTTTAAGCCGATTATGAAGATAGAATCTGCATCCAAACAGGTAGTCATAGCTCCGCCTGTTTTGAACATCCCTTTTGAAGCCACAAACAGTGCTGGTATTATAATTTCAGGTTATTCAACACCTAAATATAAGGTTGAGATCTATTTTAATGATGATTTAAAAAATACGGTCGAGGTTCAGGATGATGGCCGTTTCCAAACTGAAACTATATTGCTTTCTTCCGGCATAAACAATATTTATGGAAAAACGATCGATCCCAGTGCCAATAAAAGCCTTTCTTCTAAAACCATTAAGCTAATTTATAGCAACGAAAAACCTAAACTCGAGATTACCGAACCTACAGATGGCCAGCGCATCCAAGGTGGAGATAAAAAAATAAGAGTCTCCGGCAAAACTGATGTTGATAACTCGGTTACCATCAATGATGTCACTGTAATCATTAATACTGATGGTAATTTTTCTAAAGAAGTTAACCTAAATGAAGGTGAAAATACAATTACTATTTTAACAACAAGCCTTGTGGGCAATGTAACAAAAATCGAGAGAAAGGTTTTTTATTCACCCTAAACCAGTGCCAAGCTTTTTAACAGGTCAACTCACCCAATAATCATTAATATACATTACTGCAAATGCTGAAAGCAGCATTATTGAAACCAGCTGGTATGCAAAAATAAAATGCTGATTTTTAATTTTTGCCATTAAAATAAAAATCGGAAATATGGGTAAAATAAATCTTGGCATTGACATTAAAGTTGGTGTAGCCAGTGGAAGAAGTAATGAGATAAGTCCATAGACCCCATACGAAAAAGGTAAGAATCTAAAACTCCTCAAAACCATCCCTATTAAAAAAATGGTAAATATTAAATCGATTGCCATATTAGGATATTTCAACAATAATCCTGGAAAAGATACCACACGCAAGGTTTCCCATATATTCAAGCCAGGCATAGCTAAACTTCTCATCCAATGAAGCTGCGAGGTCAGAAAATAAAAGGGGTCGCCTGTTTTTGAAAACAGATATAGGCAATAACTTAAAAATCCCGTAGGAGCAATTAAGATGAGCCATTTTTTACGGTGCAAAGAATGATTTGATAAAATATCCACCATGAGGGCTAAAACAACAGCCAAACCCGCAAGTCTGGTGGCTGAAGCTAAACTTGCGAAAATAACTGAAAAAAGTATTTTTTTCTTTTTTAAATAGTAAAAACTCAACATGACAAACAGAATAAATAATCCTTCTGAGTAAGACATCAAGAGATAAAATGATGTCGGAAATATAAGCATGTAAAAAACTGCTTTTGCAGCCACTTTTTCCTTTAAGTCTGTTTTTGCGAGCCCGTAAAAAACATTTATCGCCAAATAAGATGACACAATGCTTATCAAAACTGCGGAAATTAAAAAGTTTTGTGTAATAATCGAAATAATTCTGACAACCAGCGGATAGAGGGGGAAAAATGCATACTGAAAATTTTGAGTATAACCATTTCTTGCTATACTTAGATAATGCATGCCGTCCCAGTTTGCCAAACTCTGAACAAATTTTTCTTTCGTACCGTTACTAATCGAAAAATAGCTGAAAAAAAGGATAAATATGACAGTAATTAGCCAAAAAGTGAAGTATATTGTAATATTCTTTTGGATTTTCATAACTCTAGTTGAATTTTTTATTCAAAATTATATTAATAATATATTCATCAGAGACTTTTTTATTCTTTTGAATATTTTTTCTTTTTTTAAGTAGTTTAGGAAGATTATATAAAATATATGCTTCAGCTTGAATACCCTGCCACAACAGTCCTTTACCGCTCAGGTATTTTATTGTATTAATATTTACTAAAATAATTTTTAGCCAGTTAAAATTATGCAGCAATAAAGATTGTGGAAAGTTTTTAATAATGTTTGCCATCATATTCCTAAAATTTAAATATTCAACAAAATCAAGATTTTTTGAAGACGCCATTCTCATGTGATATACAACAGCCCTTGGTTCATACCAACCCTGAAACCCGGCCAGTTGAGCCCTGAAGAAAAAATCTGCATCCTCCATATACATAAAATAGTCTTCATCAAAATAGCCAATCTTTTCAAAGACTTCTTTTTTAATTAAACAGCTCCCCCCGCTAGCTAAAAATATATAACCTGATTTATCAAATTTAATAGAGTTTTTTTGACCTAATCCACAAAGAATCAGGTGTCCGACAGAATCCATGTCATCACCCACACTATCGATTAGATCCCTTTTATAATAATTAAATCTTTTAGCTGTTAAAAAACTAACGTTTTGTTCATCAGCAGTTTCCACCAGGTATTTTAAAAAATTTTTATCAACTTCAGTATCATTATTTAAAAGTACTACATATTTTCCCTGAGATTTTTTAATGCCTTCATTAACAGCTTTTGCAAAACCATAATTTTTATTCAGCTCAATTACTTTAAATTCTGGACATTTTTTTTTGACATATTCAACCGAGTCATCCTCAGATCCATTGTCCACCACAATTACCTCAAACCCTTTAAAACTTTGTTTTTTTAAAGATAACAAACAAACCTTTAGTAGCTTCAACCCATTCCAATTAGGTATAATGATAGAAACACTTTTCATAGATTCTGAATTTATATCATATTATAACTTGATTTATGAAACTTATGTCATTAAAATCTTCATGCCTTGATAAATTTTATAAAGCTAGCAGTACTGACAGTTTTTTGGGGGGATAACGTTAATGATTATTTCATCCGCTATATTAGCGGAGCAAACGATATCCTTAAAAATAATTCCCGCAGACTCAATTTTAAATTTTATTTGCTTGATAATTCTCCTAAACCCACCCTCAAAACATTTATTTATAGAAATAGGGTGCACATAAACAAAAATATTACAATACTTGAAAAAAATATTGATGGTTTTGGTAAAGCTAATAATTTTCTTAATAAGATATCTAAGAAGAATTTCAACCCAGATTATATTTTGTTGTTAAATCCTGATACTGAATTCTACTATAAAAATCTCTCCAGATTAATAAATACAATCAGAAGCTCACCAGACATATTTTGTGTTGAAGCTAAACAGTTCCCATTTGAGCATACTAAAAATTTTGACAAAACAACCCTGGAGACTTCATGGTGCTCGGGTTGCTGTCTTCTTGTTAACACTCATCATTTTGATAAGCTAAACGGTTTCGATGAAACATTCAAAATGTATGTTGAAGATGTTGACCTTTGCTGGAGAGCGAAAATTCTTGGTCTAAAATGTCTATATCAACCAAAATCTACCTGTATCCACCATACATATGGATACAACAAGAATAATTTCATTAGACAGTTTTATAGTGTCAGAAATAATATGATAATGCGATACAGATTCGGAGGGCTAAAAACTCTTATAAGAGGAATCTACATCAGTTTTGTTGCTTCCTTTTTGGCCTTCAAAAATCAGAAATTTAAAGAATGTTTAAATATACTCCATGCACTTGTAAGCGGAGTAATCTCATCCTTTTTTAAAGTATCCCGGTCATCGCAATCAAAAAAATACGATTTTATTTTCGTCGGTTTTGACTACAGAATGAAATTATGAAAAACGGATCTTCTAAGTTAGTATCAATAATAATTCGGACTCATAATAGACCTGAATTCTTATCCAGGGCAGTAGAAAGTGTTTATTCCCAAGATTATTCACCAATAGAAATCATAATCGTAAATGACGCAGGCAACAATGTTTTGCATATAATTGAACATTTTAGGAATTTACCCAAGAGTCAAGTTGAAAGGATAATCAATTACACAGTTAATCAAACTAGAGTTTTTCGTGCTTCATCAGCCAATATAGGGTTAGAACTTGCCCAAGGAGATTATATTGGTTTCCTTGATGATGATGATTATTTCATTAAGAATCATGTTTCTGAACATGTAAGAATGCTCGGAAAAGACAACTTTTTCTCAATTTCAAAAGCAGTAGAATCTCTTGAGCATAATCCCAATAATGAAAGTTTTAGAGAGAAAGAAAAGCTGTATTTCTTTCCCAGTAAAATAAATAAATTAAATTTCTTTTTCTTTGCTAATTACTTCCCTAATAATACGATCATGTTTAACAAAAAAGTTTTAGATAAGATTGGGAAATTTGACCCTAACTTATTTGTATTAGAGGATTGGGATTTTTTTATAAGGTTATTTTTAAATTACAAACCTGCCTTTATAGAAAAGACTACTTGTGTTTTTACAACTAGAGGGTCTTTACATAATATCCGCCTATCTGAAAAGTATAAGAGTAACTGGCGTGAATCATTTAAATATATAAAAAATAAGTACCGGCAAACCTTTAGCTCATCAGAGGTAACCGTTCCAATCTCAGAGGTCTCTGAATTTTTAACAGATTACGCCATAGAGTGGTATGATTTCTATAAAGAATATGAGTTACTAAGAAAGTCTTATCTCTATAAATTTTTTAGAATTTCTAGGAAATTTATCAGAGGGCTACTGTTTCTAAAAAGAATAAATTCAGAAACTACTTAGTCACTTCAAATAATATTTGACTACGTTTTGTGGTTTACCTTGCTTTAATATTTTACCCGAATCAATCAATAATACTCTTTGACAAAAGTTTTGAACCAATTCTAAAGAATGCGATATCAATATTATGGTAACACCCTGATTTTGAAATTTAGTTAATTGGTCATAACATTTCTGTTGGAAGGAAAGATCTCCTACGGCCAATATTTCGTCAATTAAAAGAATTTCGGGATTTGCCTGAATACCAATCGAAAAACCAAGCCTCATATACATTCCTGACGAATAGTGCTTAACTGGGGTATCAATAAATTCCTCCAGGCCGGAAAAAGAAATAATATCATTAAACCTCTCATCAATTTCTTTTTTAGTTAAACCAAGAATGGTTCCATTTAAATAGATATTTTCTCGCCCTGTTAGTTCCGGATGAAAACCAGCACCTAGTTCAATTAGGGGGCTTATTCTCCCATTTACCAAAACATTGCCTGTGGTTGGTGTCAAAACCCCAGCTATTAATTTTAAAATGGTACTTTTCCCCGACCCATTGTTTCCAATAATACCAATTGTTTCCCCCTTTAAGATATTAAAGTTTATGTCTTTTAAAACCCAAAAATCTTCTTCCAGTCTTGGACGGAAAATATCCAGAATTGCCTGTTTCAAATAAACTCTTCTGCCTTTTTTGAATTTTTTTGATACATTACGGAATTTTATGGCTATATTTTTTTTCATAAGCTTAAATAACATCTGCAAAAAATTTTGATCTTTTTTTGAAGTAAAATATTCCAATTAAAAAAATTAAAACTGAAATTATAGCTGAGTATAGAAATTCATAAGTAAAAGGACTGCTACCAAATAGTAGCGAATATCTATAGGCATTTATAATTCCGGTCATCGGATTTATAAAAAAAAGTAGTTTTAAATTTTCAGGAATAAGTTGTGGTGAATAGATTACCGGAGTAAGATAAAACCAAATTGTCATAAATACTGGTTGTACATTTTCTATATCACGAAAATAAACATTCGTCGCAGAAAGTATTAATGCAATCCCAAGCATTAATATAATTTGAAAAAAAAGAATGATCGGTAAAAACAGAAATGAGATTTTAAAAGCTATGCCAAAGTATAGGAGGAAAAAAAATAATACAACTGAGGTAAGAATTAAATCAATAATTTTAGAAGCTACTGTGGCAATAGGAAATATTTCCCTTGGTAAAAAAATTTTTGTCACAAGTGAAGCATTAGATATGATACTACCCGTAGATGCTAAAACAGCATTAGTAAAGAATGTCCAGGGGACTAGTGCTACAAAAAGGAAAACTGGGTATGGAACTCCGTTAGTTGGTATTTTAAACAGTTTAGAAAATATCAGACTTAAAACCAGAAGGTTTAGTAACGGTACTAAAATAGCCCAGGCATAACCTAAAATAGACTGTTTATATCTTGCTTTTATTTCTCTTAGGGTCAGCTGCCAGAATAAATCTTTGTATAAAATCATCATCAAATAATACCATTCAAACCCTCGCATCTCAACTCAAATATATTGTCTTATCGGCCACGGAGAACATTCCTTTGAATATATGCAGCAATAATAATGACGCTGAAGATATCTGAAGCAACTGTCACCCAAGCTGCAGCCAAAAAACTAAACTTCGGGATAAATATCAAATTTAACAAAATATTGAAAAAAAGTGATGCTAAAGATAATTTAACTACTCCTCGCAGGTAACGATCAGTAGATAGGATTATTTGTGATAAAGGTATATGTATAAACATAAAAGGTATAGACAAGGATAATATTTTAACTACCTCTATCGAGAACAAAAACTTAGGTAAAAAAAGCTTGATAATTCCAGGCAAAATCACCAGATACCCAACAAGAACGATAACACCCAATCCTCCCATAAATTTTAAAATTTTAAAATAAATATCTTTAAGGTCGGTATTTTTCCCATCATGCAGTTTGGCAAGAACCGGAAATAATGCGATTGATAAACTTGATGGAACAAATATTATAGCCTCTAAAAATTTATAAGCAGCTCCATAAATTCCGGTGTCATAAGAACCCTTTAGATATGAAAGCAAAAGTGTATCAATTTTAAAATATAAAAGTCCCAAAACTCCGAGTAAACCATAAGGCAGCGATCCAAGTATTATCTCTTTGAACAGATTTTCTTGAATTTTAGAAAAAAGCGGTATTTTTTGTTTTATAAGGAAGAAAGATAAGCATAAAACGTAAATTATCTGTCCTAAAACAACAGCTGTCACTGCTCCAAAAATACCAAAACCCCTACTGACTAAAATGAAACCCGTGACTGCAGAAAAAATATTAAAAATCACTAAGCTGATAGCTGAAAAGGATAATTTTTGTAAGGCAACAAAAGCGCTATCCAGGCTAATTGCTACAGCCTGTGGAAAAACTGCCAAAACTGCTATTAAACTTAAGGCCACCCTCGTTTTGGATGGATCAATGTTATACATTAATAAAGCAAATAAGGCAAAAATCACAGCCATTAAAGTAACCCGCAGGAAAATTACATTTGACAAAATTTCCGGCAAGCTTTTATGATCTTTTGCAACCTCTCTAACTACATACCTTGATACACCAAAATCAGCAAAGGAGGAAATCAGGGAAAAATACGAAAGGGCAACGCTGTAAAGCCCGAAATTTTCAACTCCTAAATTTCTTGCAAGAAATATGACATAAAAAAAAGAGATAATTTTAGTCAAAATCTGGGCAATAATCAACCAGGAAGTATTCTTAAATATTTTATTATACACAACAGATAGTTTACCAGAAAAAGGTATACCGGGTTAGTAATCCGGAAGGTTTCGCCAAATTTGTGGACCCGAGAGGACTTGAACCTCTGACTTTCTCAATGTGAATGAGACGCTCTACCACTGAGCTACGGGTCCATACACGGCGGGCAGGTGTGAACGAACACGACAACTAACTATGCATCTTACCACTTCTGGCTCTTGTCCTCAAACGTTCTGTTTGAGATAATATCGATTATTGTGGAACCTGAAGAACTGAAAGCCTCACCCGAAGAAAAAACCTCTCTGGGTATGCATATCGTTGATTTCATCCAAACTTTAGTGGTCTTTGCGGCAATCGGAAGTTTTATTTATTGGCAGATAGCCCAACCACATAAAGTTTCCGGTCTTTCGATGTTTCCTAACTTTCATGATGGGGATTATATTGTTACTAATAAAATTAGCTACAAGTTTGATCCGCCTAAAAGATTTGATATTGTGGTATTTAAAAACCCAAGGGACAAATCACAGGATTTTATCAAGCGGATCATTGGATTGCCCGGCGACAGGTTTAAAATTTCCAATGATGGTATTGTCTTGAATGGTAGTGCCTTACAAGAGCCTTATTTGCAATCTGATATTAAGACAGATCCTGGATCAACCATAAAGGAGAATGAAGAGGTTACAGTACCACCAGACCAATACCTGGTTTTGGGTGATAATCGAACCCATTCATCTGATTCTAGGGATTGGGGGTTTATCACCAAAGAAGAGATTATCGGCAAAGTCTTTTTGCGTTATTGGCCTAAAGAATCAATCGGAATTTTTCCAGCTTCTAACTACCCAAAGAATTGAAATAGGAGGTGATTGCCTTGTAGATCTCCTGTATTCTTTCGTTGGTTGCCTCAGGCTGACCATCAAATCTAATCTCAAGCTTAGCTGTTGTACCCGTTAAAACATACCTTACTTTTACAGAATTTCCACCACCTGATATCGTATTCCTGAGCCCCTCTTCGATTCTGTCTATATCTTCACTGATTATTCTCATAGCATCAGTGTTCGAACCTTTCTTAGGACCAATACCATGCCTAGATCTCATCTTCCTAACTAATTCCTCAGTCCCTCGAACCGAAAGATTAAGTCGTAAAACTTCTTTATATGCCTCAATAATAAGATGAGGATCCTCAAGTGCTGATAGCGCTCTAACATGACCTTCTGTAGTTTGCCCGGACATGAGGGCATCTTTTAAGGCATCAGGCAGTGTTAAAAGCCTGATTGTATTTGAGATGTAAGAAGGACTTTTAGAAACCCTTTGTGAAATTTCTGCATTAGTCAGGTTAAATTCATCCATCAATCTTTTATAAGCTTGAGCCCGTTCCAGTGGGTTTAAGTCAATTCTCTGAACATTCTCCACAATTGACATCTCAAGCATCCCTTGAGGTGTTGTTTCTTTAATAATAACCGGCACTTTTACCAACCCAGCCAGTCTTGCAGCCCGCCAACGTCTCTCTCCGGCTATAATTTGGAATCCTGCTGGAGTTTTCGCCACCACTATCGGTTCCAAAATCCCATGTTCCCTTATGGATTCTGCAAGCTCGGCTAAGGATTCCGGAGTGATCAGCCCGCGAGGCTGTAGGGGATTTGCTTGCAGAAGACCTATCTCTAATTCAAAAATCCGTTCGTCCTCGTTATCCATTGGCATTTATTATATTAATCCTCATTTTACCTAGTTGTTTTTTAAAAACTACTTTACCGGATTCAACTGCATATATTGTGAAGTCTCTGCCGAGCTTAGTTCCAACCCCGGAATAAAATTTATTCCCTTTTTGGCGCACAATAATATTCCCGGGAGAAACATTCTCGCCGCCATATCTTTTAACACCCAATCTTTTGGAGATTGAGTCCCGGTTTGTTTTAGCTGTTGATCCTGCTTTTTTATGTGCCATGATTTCATTTAGAATATATACTCTGTGAAAACATATGTCAACATCCTGATTCGTAACTATTCAGTGTTTCCCAGAATTACTTCTTTGTCATCCCGGACTTGATCCGGGATCCATCTTTTTAGGATGGATTCCCGCTTCCGCGGGAATGACATTGAGAAGAACTAATTAGTTACCCTGATTCGACCTAAATAATCAAACCTCGGTTCTATCTTTCTTTTCATGGTCTGTCAGGCTGAGTTTGACTGTAGACGTCAAATAAACACCCCCCTTAACTTTTCTGGTATTGGCTTTTGCTTTATAAGTAGCAACCCGTATTTTTTTTACTTTTCGATTATTTAACACATCAAAGCTAAGTTTTTCTTTGAGGTACGGTTTCCCGATGGAAATACTATTCATATCAGCTAAAAGCAACACTTTTTCACACTCAAAAGTCTTAATATCACCCAGATAATTAACCTCTAAAGAGGTATCAGGGAAAACATCATATTGCTTACCGGCAATTTCAACCACTGCATATTTAAACATAATGCTTAATTTTACAACTACAGACCAAAGGTGTCAATTTTTGTTTTCTTTGAGCCGTATCTGGCTACCGAAGACACTAAGCCAATTGCCATTAAAGTCGACGCAATTGAACTGCCGCCATAAGACAAGAGAGGCAGTGTGATACCGGTAATAGGTAAAAGCCCCACGTTCATGCCGATATTGACAGTTATCTGGAAAAAAAGCATAGCAATTACCCCAACTACAACCAGTTCCCCAAAACAGTCTGACACATTTGATAAAATTTTAAAACAGACATAAAAAATTATGCCATATAAAACAATAACTATCAGTGACCCCAAAAAACCCAACTCTTCTGCAATAAAAGCGAAAATAAAATCCGTTCTAAATTCTGGTAAAAATTGCAAACGCGATTGGGTGCCTCTCCCTAAACCTCTGCCTAAAAGTTGACCTGAACCGACTGCTATTGTTGATTGAATAACATGGAAACCGATTCCTTGAGGATCTTGTGTGGGCTCCAAAAAGCCAAATATTCTTTGCCTTTGGTAATCCTGTAAACTAAACCAGATGAGCGGAATAAACAGTAAGAATATTAAAACCAGGGTGAATATTTTTATTGGTGCAGCGTGCGTTACCACCAGTAAACTAATCCAGATGAAACCCATTGTTATTGCTGTCCCTAAATCCGGTTGGCGGAAAATTAACAGACTAATTGGAATTAGAATCCCCAAACTTTTAATAATATTTATCCAATTTGGCGGGTTTTTTGTCCAAAATCGGGCCAGTGTTAAAATAAGTATAGGTTTTGCAAATTCTGAAGGTTGGAAATTAAAGGGACCAATGGGTATCCAACGTATAACACCTCTTGTTTCAATACCAACAATAAATGTAAGAACCAGGAGTAATACGATAGCAATATATAGAGGTTTTATCAACTGCAACAATGACCTATAGTCAAAGATACGCAGTAATGCATATAACCCAAACCCTACAGCTCCAAAGAAAAGTTGCTGAAAAGCCAATACCGTATTAGATGAGTATATAACTGCTATACTTAGACAGAATAAAAGAAGAGCTGCAACTATCATTTGGATAATTTTTTGATTCCCAAGGCTTTTGACTTATTGATTTTAACTGCAACTGTAGATTGCAGAATCATCCGTTCATATTCTTTAGGCCAACCCAAAGCTGCTATTTCAATTTGATCCGATAAAGTAAGCCCAGAATCCTTTCTCAGTTGTTGGATCTCTCTGATAAGTTCTCTTGCTTCACCCTCCTTTTTTAGATCTTGCGTAATTTTTGTATCCAACTTTACCTTAAGGATTTTTTTTGGAGATTTTTTGTGTTCAATTTGCTTAACATTTAACTCTCCCTTAAGGAGTGTTTCTAATTCAGGATTCAGTTTCACCGATGAGTAATATATAATTTTTTGCAGAGGCTGTCTGAGTTTAATTTGTGCTTTTTTTCTTTCGGCATGTCCCTGTTCTGCAATGACCCTAACCCACTTCATCCCTTCAATAAGTTCATCATTTAATAATTTTTTATCTCCAAGAGGATAACTTGTTAAATGAACCGATAAATCACCAGTTAGCTTTTTGTAAATCTCTTCAGAAATAAACGGCATAAAGGGGGCCAGGAGTTTTGATAAGGTAACAAGGTTGCCATACAACACACCTAAAACTAAATTCTTATCTCTGGAATCAGCCAAAGGCCCAACCCTATCCCTAACTCTCCTAATGTACCATGTTGACAGATCGTTCTCTACAAATTCTTCAATCGCCCTCGAAGCTGTTGCAGCATCATAGTTTTCCAATGAGGAGTTTGCTTTTAAAACTACTTCAGTCAACCTTGCCAAAATCCATTTTTCCAGTACTGTTTCTTTCCCTCTTTTAAGTTCACAGGTCCAATTCTCAATATTTGCCCTATCAATAAAAAATTTGTAACAATTCCATAAAATTAAATAGAACCTTCTCCTGATATCATCGGTTACATTAAATCCAAATTTTAAATCGATCTCCGGATTTGCAGTAACATAAAGCCATCTCATCACATCTACACCACATTTTTCAGCTGCTTCATTAAACTCAATTGCATTTCCAGTAGACTTATGCATCGGTTTTCCAAACTCATCCACAACGTTTCCAAAACCTAAAATATTCTCGAAGGGATTGGTCTGCTTTAAACCGGTGCTCATAGTAAGCAGGGAGTAAAACCAGTTTTTAAACTGGCCCGGGAATCCTTCTGTTATAAAATCAGCAGGAAACCATTCTTTTGTCATAGTTGAGAAAGGCACAATACCTGCATCAAGCCATGGATTGCCCACATCAGGAATTCGGGTAATAACTTCACTGCATTTTGAACAGTTTATTTTCACCTGGTCAATCCAGGGCCTGTGAGGAGTATGTCCTGCAAATTCTTTCCAGCCCTCAACAGCTCTAGCTTTTAGTTCATCTTTACTGCCAATAACTTCAAAATTACCGCACTTTTTACACTCCCAGATTGGCAAGGTTAAACCCCAAAATCTTTTCTTGGAAATTAACCAATCGTGCATATTATTTAACCAATCCAGCTCCCGGTCCAAAGCCCATTTAGGTTTCCAATTAATCTTTTTAGCAACATCTTTTATTCTTTCGCGGTAAGTTTTACCTAACTCATCTTTACCGTCCATATTGATATACCACTCATCAACCACTCTCCAAACCAACTCGGTTTTACACCTCCAGCAGGCAGGATAGCGGTGGGTGTATTTTTGGGTTTTCAGTAAAAATTTTCCTCCATCTTTTTTTTGCAGGTATTCAATAATAATTTCAGGATTTTTCTTAGCATTCAGAGAACTGAATCCGCCTAAGTTTTCCAAATAGTTTGCCCCCTCATCAATTACCTCTATCACCGGCAACCCCAATTTTTTGCCCAATTGAAAATCTTCAGTCCCGGCACCTGGAGCAACATGAACCATCCCGGTACCTTCATCTGAACCTACCGGTAGGATCTGCTCCTCTCCCAAAACAACCTGGTGTTTGTACCCTCTCAGTGATTTTTTGACCCTGTCTAGCCCGTCAAAAGGTCCTACGTATTCCCATCCTGCCATCTTTTTACCCTGTAAAACTTCCGTCTGTTTCTCCCCTGACGGTAAAATTCCATCACTAGTCAATCTGGTTAATGTTTTTGCCATTACCCAAAGATGTTCCCCTTTTACCGGGTATTTTATATATTCCTCCTCAAGGTTTACTGCTACTGCCACATTTGCCGGAATTGTCCATGGAGTAGTTGTCCAGATTAAAAGATACTCGCCCTCTCTCCCGATAATAGGCAGCTTAAAATAAATTGATTCGTGCGTTAGCTCCTTATAATCCTCAGTCAAAATTTCATGCTGAGAGATCGCTGTACCGCATCTTGGACACCAGGGTACGCTGTCATATCCTTTATAAAGCCAGCCTTTTTCATGGACAGTTTTTAAGAAATTCCATATTGAATAATTATTTATATCTGAAGAGGTATGGTAGGAGTTATCCCAATTCATAAAATAGCCCAGTCTTTTTGACTGTTCTGTTTGAACGCCGGAATATTTTTTAACACGCTCTTTACAAAGATTGACAAATTTTTCTAAAGATGAGAATTCATTACCGGGGACTAAATTCAAAATATCCTTTTTACTTTTTAGCCCCAATTCTTTTTCAACCTCCACTTCCACCCAAAGCCCCTGTTCATCAAAACCGTTCTGGAACCTTTGTTTAAATCCCCGCATGTTATACCATCTCTGCCAAAGGTCTTTATAAGTCCTGCCCCAGGCATGGTGGACGCCCATCGGGTTGTTGGCGGTAATAGGACCATCCAGAAAGGAGAATTTCTTTTCAGATTTTTGGTTTAGTTTTAAATATTTTTCAACAATTTTATTTTTGTGCCAAAAATCCAAAAGTTCCCGCTCAAGTGCGGGAAAATCAATTTGTGATGAAACACTTTTAAACATATGGGGATATTTTAACAAAAAAGTAAACTTCTAACCAGTTGTAGAGAACTTCTCGCTTCGCCTGCCTGACGGTCTTGCCTGTCGGCAGACAGGCAGTCAGGTTCGAAGAGTTAAAATGGAAAAAAGAACCCCCAACCGAATTACTCCGGTTGGGGGCATACCTACGTCTCTTGTGCGTTAGCGGCTACAGAGCAGGTGACAACAGTGCAGACAAGCTGGTCTGCTTTCATCAGTGAAAGCAAGACAGTTTGTCGTAGCTGTTCAGGAGTTTCCAAAAAGTTATGATGTATCCAGGTAAG
>CAZFVS010000003.1:0-818 GCA_964522265.1 uncultured Gammaproteobacteria bacterium
CTTTACTCGAGCGAACAGCTACCCACTGGCGTGGTGGCGCAGTTCGAATCCCTATTCCCAGATTTGCTCCGAAATATACACCTTCGGTATATCTTCGGATCAAGCTGCGGGGCATGGATTCGAACCATGATAGACAGCTCCAAAGGCTGTCGTCCTACCATTAGACGACCCCGCAAAGTCCATTACAACCTAATTCTTAAAATTGATAAACTTAGGGTTTATGTCACTGGTAAATTTTATCAGTTATCTGAACCTAAAACAAATTTTCCAGCAATTTCTCATCCACCAAAGAGGGTATCGTGGGTTGCAGCCTTTTTTCTTTTTCTGAAAGCAGTTTTATCGTTTTACTGGCCGCAGGATTTCTTGCCCAGGATCTTCTGGTAAGTCCATTTGCAACATCCCAAAAGAGCATTGATCTAATTTTTTTATCACAATCAGTACTGCCATCAAGTACCAGTCCAAACCCGCTATTTATTACCTCCCCCCATCCGACTCCTCCGCCATTGTGGATTGATACCCAGGTAGCTCCGCGGAATGAATCCCCGATCACATTTTGCACCGCCATATCAGCGGTAAATTTTGAACCGTCATAAATATTGGAGGTTTCCCTATATGGAGAATCTGCACCTGAAACATCATGGTGATCTCTTCCTATAACAATTGGTGCCGAAATTACGCCTTTTCTGACTGCCTTATTAAAAGCTGTTGCCAAATTTATTCTCCCATCACAATCAGCATAAAGAATTCTTGCTTGTGAACCTACCACCAATCTGTTTTTTCCTGCTGATTCAATCCACTGTATGTTATCCGACAACTGT
>CAZFVS010000003.1:854-17434 GCA_964522265.1 uncultured Gammaproteobacteria bacterium
GGAGCCTTTTTTAACTGATTTTTTAACACTTTAAGTGCGATACTGTCCGTTTTTTCCAGATCAAGAGGATCTGAAGATGTACAAACCCATCTGAACGGACCAAAACCATAGTCAAAACACATCGGCCCCATAATATCCTGGACATATGAGGGGTATTTAAACGTACCGTCAGGTTTAAAAATATCTGCGCCTGCCCTTCCCGCTTCCAGTAAAAAAGCATTGCCATAATCCCAAAAATACATCCCCTTTTGAACCATTTTACTTACTGCAGCTGCATGTCTTTTCAGCGACAGGTAAACCTCTCTTTTAAAAACTGCCGGCTCATCAGAGATCATTTTACTAGCCTGACTAAAAGATAATCCGACCGGATAGTATCCTCCTGAAAATGGATTGTGCAGTGACGTTTGGTCTGATCCAAGTTCTACTTTAACATTATCCGCAACCAACTTTTCCCAAAGGTCAACAATATTACCTGAATAGGCAAGAGAGACTGCTTCCTTCCCTTCCCTGGCTTTAGAAATTCTGTATATTAGTTGATCCAGATCTGTATAAACCTCATCCACCCACCCTTGAGAATATCTCTTTTCAACGGCTTTTGGATTAACCTCTGCAATCACACCAACCGCCCCTGCAATAACAGCTGCTTTAGCCTGAGCCCCTGACATCCCTCCCAAACCCGAGGAAACAAAGACTCTGCCTGATAAATTTTCCAAACCCATTCTTCTGCCGGCATTCAAAACCGTGATTGTCGTTCCGTGTACTACTCCTTGCGATCCTATATACATAAATGATCCTGCCGTCATCTGTCCATATTGAGTTACCCCCAAAGCATTGAACCTCTCCCAATCATCGGGTTTGGAATAGTTGGGCACCATCATCCCGTTTGTTATTATCAGCCTGGGGGCATCTTTACCGGAGGGAAAAAGACCTAAGGGATGGCCTGAATACAAAACTAAGCTCTGATCATCACCCATCTTAGCCAGATATTGCATAGTCAAAAGATACTGCGCCCAGTTTTGGAAAGCCGCCCCATTTCCTCCATAAGTGATCAACTCGTCCGGATGCTGTGCAACAGCCCTATCCAGGTTATTGCTGATCATCAGCATTATGGCTGCTGCAGATTTTGACTGATGGGGGAATTCATTGATGCTTCTTGCTGTAATCTCATAGTCAGGCTTAAATCTGTACATATAAATCCGGCCGTAATCTTTCAACTCTTCGGCAAATTCCTCTGCTAAAATTTCGTGGGATTTTTGGGGGAAGTAACGGAGTGCATTTTTTACAGCCAGCTTTTTTTCCTCCGCTGATAAAATATCCTGGCGTTTTGGAGTGTGGTTGATATTTTTATCATATGGTTTTTTGCGAGGTAGTTGATCCGGAATACCCTCAAGAATCTTTATTTGGAATTCAGAAATTGCTTTTTCCATTTACAACTTTCTGCTGTCTATCAACTCAACTATCTTACTGATGTATGGTGTATACTCCTGATCATGATCAAAAAAAGGTACTGTCTTTCTGATTTGATTGTAAACCTTTGACGTACCTGGAGCCAGATTATAGCCTTCTTTGAGGCGGAAGTCGACTGCCTGGCAGACTGATAAAAGCTCTATCGCCAGAACAAATTTAACATTTCCCACCACCTCAAGTGTTTTCCTGGCAGAAATCGTCCCCATAGACACAATATCTTCGATATTGGCCGATGTTGGGATAGAATCAACAACAGCCGGGTGGGCAAGTATCTTATTTTCAGAAACCAGGGCTGCGGTTGTATATTGCAAGATCATCAGTCCGGAATTTAACCCCGGATTTTTTGCCAGGAATGGAGGTAAACCGTAGTTGTGATCCGGATCAAGGATTGCACATATCCTTCTGTCAGCTATGTTCGCCAACTCACAAACAGCTATCCGCAGTGTATCCATTGCCAAAGACACTGCTTCCCCATGAAAGTTGCCGCAGGAGATAATTTCAACATCCTGACCTTTAGAAAAGATTAACGGGTTGTCTGTCACAGAGTTTACTTCAATATTGACAACATCTTTGACATATTCTATTGCATCCCTGACCGCTCCATGGATCTGCGGCATACATCTGATTGAATACTGGTCCTGGATCCGGGCCTGATCCGGCATGGTGCTGCCTAAAAGAAGCTTCCTCAACCTCTGGGCAACCAGCAGTTGGCCTTGAGCAGGTTTTATCCGATGCACCCTACTGTCAAAAGCTGCATGTGTTGCACGCAGTGCCTCGGCACACAGTGCACCTGAAAAATCAGCGATATCTGCAAGATATGCTGCATCAGAAAGTGCAAAAATGGCAACGGCTGTCATGGTTGCGGTGTTGTTAATCAAAGCCAGACCCTCTTTTGCTTCAATTTTTACAGCCGGAATATCGGCCTGCTTCATCGCCTCATATCCGGAAATCTTGACACCATCAAAATATGCCTCACCCTCCCCCATGGCGACAAGTACAATATGTGCAGAGGGGTTGAGATCGCCGCTTGAACCAACAGACCCTTTTTCCGGCACAACCGGAATAACTCCTTGATTAATCATCCGCATAAGAGTTTCCACTATCACCGGACGGACCCCGGAATATCCCTTGGATAAGTTATTAATTATCAAAAGCATGATCGCCCTGACAATATTTTGGGGAAAAGGGTTACCCACCCCTGCAGCATGTGAGCGGATCAGGTTTTCCTGAAGAGTTAAGATATCCTCAAAGTTGATGTTTTTGGTTTTTAATGCACCAAACCCTGTGTTAATGCCATATACAGCACTCTTTTGGCCCAGTATCTTCTTTATTTTTTCTCTTTGCTTCCTTATCCGTTTTAATATTTTGGGGTCAACCGATATTTTCTCATCCCTTGTTATGCTCTTATAAATATCCTGGTAGCTAATCTGTCTGCTGGAGATGTTCACTGAATAATTTTCCCATTTTTTACCACAATCTTATTGGGACTGAGACCGATACCGTAGGAAAGTTCTGCAGGACTTGAGATATCCCAAACTACAAAATCAGCTTTTTTCCCAACCTCAACAGTTCCAATCGCAGATCCCAACCCCAATGCTTTGGCACCATTGGCAGTAACACCCAAAAGCGCATCTTCCGGAGTAAACTTCCATAAAACACAGGCCATATTCATAACCGCAAGCAGTGAATTAATGGGTGAGGTACCGGGGTTTAAATCTGTGGATATTGCTACAGGGACTTTGTAATTTTTGAGCAACTCCAAAGGCGGTTTTTGGGTTTCGTTTAAATAGTATGAAGCCCCAGGCAAAAGCACTGCGGTTGTACCGGATTTCGCAATTGCCCTAACACCATCTTCTTCCAGATATTCCAGATGGTCAACCGAAAGAGCGCTATATCTTGATGCAAGAACCGCCCCTTTTTGATCACTGAGCTGCTCCGTATGAAGTTTAACAGGAAACCCAAATTTTTTGGCTTTTGAAAAAAGTTTTTCTACCTGGCTAGCGTTAAACGCAATACTTTCACAAAATGCATCAACCGTATCAGCCAGCCCCTCTTTTTTTATCTCCAGCAGGACCTCATCACATAAAAAATTTATATATTCATCCGCCTGACCCTTGTATTCAGGCGGAATGGCATGTGCGCCAAGATAGGTCCTCTGGATTGTGGCGTAAGAATCTTTTTGCAGACGCGTAGCCACCCTGAGCATTTTTAACTCTGTTTCCATATCCAATCCGTAACCTGATTTTATCTCGATGGTAGTCACCCCTTCTTGGAGAAACCGGACCAGTCTCTCTTTAGCTCTCAGAAAAAGCTCATTTTCATCTGTTTCCCTGGTTGCTTGAACTGTTGAATTAATACCTCCGCCCATTTTAGAGATCTGGGCATAAGTCATCCCTTTCTGGCGCATCTCAAACTCCCCAACCCTCGATCCGCCGAATATTAAATGGGTATGGCAATCAATAAGCCCCGGTGTTATCCAAAAATTATTACCCTTGTGGATTTTCTTGACTGAGCTTAAATCTCTTTTCGTCAAGTCTTTTTGTCTGCCGACCCATGAAATTTTCTCCCCGGAAACACCAATGGCACCTTCGGATATAACACCATAATTTTCTCCTGACATAGTTGCAATATTTACATCCAGCCAAAGCTCATCAAAAACTTCCATAAAATTTGTAATTTCTTAAAAAATAGGCTGTTGAAAGTGCGGCGAGACGGGCAGTTATGCCATCCCGGTCGAGGTTGGGCGCCAGTTCGGCAATGCCAAACCCTATGACTTTTCCAGACTTTGCAAACATCTTCAGGTATCTATTAACCTGGGCGGGTGTCAAACCGAAGGGAGATGGTGCGCTTACGCCCGGGGCAAAATTTTGCGCGTAAACGTCAAGGCAGACAGTCAGGTAAATGAATTTTTGGCCCGAAATAAACTCTTCCGCACTGGCAAGGGCATATGCATCTTCCGCAAGAATATATTTTGTGCCGAGTCTCTCCGCTTCGGAAAAAAGATAGGGCGTATTCCCTTCAGGCTGGATGCCTATACAAAGGTAGTCAAATGACAGGTTTTTTTCTTTGCAGTAATCAGCAATTTGCCTGAAAGATGTGCCTGACGTCCCTTTGCCGAATTCAGGGGGCCGCAGGTCAAAGTGGGCATCGATATTGACAATCCCGATCTCTTTAAAATTTTGTGCAAGGCCCTGGTACTGTCCCCATGCCAATTCGTGACCTCCTCCCAATATTACAGATACTGAATTTTTGGATATAACCTCCCTCACGATTCTTGCCAACTCCTTTTGTGAACATTCCAAATCCTTATCCTTCACTGTTACTGTACCCAAATCATAGATTTTATGATCTAAAGACCCATGGTATGCTAAGGGCGCCAATCGTTTCCTGATTTCGTTTGGTCCCTTTGAAGCACCAAGCCTCCCCAAATTGCGCCTCACACCCTCATCAGATGCAAAACCGATCAGCGAAAAACTTCCTCCATCTATATCTAAACCTTTTGAGAGGTCTTTACAAATCACATTTTTGAAATACCTGTCAAAGCTGCCACCGTCATCCCGTCCTTTCCAAAAACTTGCTGATGCGCTCTGGTACAGTTCTTTAGGATTCATTCTGGAGGTATTATATACCAATCTGCTAATATTTAAATATGCCCTCTAAAACCTTAGTTTATTTGGGAATGACCATAGGATCAATTATAGGCGGGTATGCACCAATGATCTTTGGCGCAGAGGTTTTTTCTTTTTGGTCAATAATCGGAAGTGCAATTGGCGCTATATTGGGAATATATGCAGGTTATAAATTATCAGATTTTTAACCTTTCTGGTGCTTAAAAAATTCCACCTGCCTCAATCTTTTTAACGCTTCCTTTCTTGTTTTATATGGTCCACCATACCCCAATTTCCTTTTAACTATCATTTTTTACTCTGAGGCGATCTGCTCTGTAAGTTTGGGCAGATCCTGATAAGACCTCGCAACATATTCAATTCTCCGCAGTGTCTCATCTTCTCCTAAAATCTGTATACATTCAAAAAGCGGCGGGGTAACCAGCTGCCCGGAAATAGCTGCCCTGATTAGTTGGAACATATCACCGGCAGAAATTTTTAACTCCCCTGCCAACCCCCTAAAAGTTTTTTCAAACTCTTTAGCTTTCCAAGGTTTTCCCATTCCCTGCATCTTTTCTATTATCCTATCCAACACTTTTTGTATATCCCCCTCAATTTTTAATTTTTCAAAAACTGATTTATCATACTCCGGTTTTTCCCAAAGAAAATCAGTTAGCGGGATAAAATCTGATAACTTTTTTATCCTCTCTTGTACCAGTGGAGCTGCTTTATCAAGATCGTCAACAGTCGGACGGTCTTTTTTGGTTAATGTTCCTAAAGAAAGATTCTCCAAATATTGTTTAATTAGAAATTTTAAATTAGAAATTGATAATTTTCTTATATATTCACCGTTCATCCATTCCAATTTTTGGGGATCAAAATAAACCGAAGCCTGGTTAAAATCCTTCAAATCAAAAACCTTTATCATCTCCTCCAAAGAAAAAATCTCTTTCCTCTCAGGATTCGACCAGCCCAAAAGCGCGAGGAAGTTAATAACCACCTGGTTTAAATATCCTTCTTTTTTATAATCCAAGGCGGATTTTGCGCCATGCCGCTTGGAAAGCTTAGACCGATCCGACCCAACCAAAAGCGGCAGGTGGGCAAACTGGGGAGGCGTCCAATTAAACGCTTTATAAAGCTGTAAATATTTTGGCATTGAAGAAATATATTCATTGCCGCGGATTACATGAGAAATTTGCATTAAATGGTCGTCAATTACATTTGCGAAGTTATAGGTGGGGAAGCCATCCGATTTTAAAATTACAAAATCATCATGGATGGAATTTTCGATTGTAATATCCTTATCCCCTACCAAATCGTGATAGGTTGTTTGGCCCTCTTTATGAATCTTAAACCGGATTGCCCCGTCGCTTTCATATGCCAAATCCTTTCCAATTAACTCATCTGCATACTTTTTATAAATCTCCCGCCTTTCGGATTGGACATATGGACCAAAATCTCCGCCTTTACCAGGCCCCTCATCATATTCAAAACCCAACCACTCCAACGTTTCATTTATTTGGTCTACCGATTCCGGCACAAACCTGGCGCGGTCAGTATCCTCAAGCCGCAGGATAAATTTCCCGTTATGTTTTTTAGCAAACACATAATTAAACAACGCTTGCCAGGCAGTACCGATATGGGGCGATCCAGTGGGCGATGGTGCCATCCTAACTCTAACTTGCATAGTATGAGATAGTATAATATAACTAGCTGCTGCTTGCAAAACATCTATGACACTCACAGAAACAGCCTCTTTTACCAAAAAACTGCTTGTATTTTCTGTGGTTTTCCTGGTAATTTTAATTATTGGAGGTTTCGGTTACCAAGCCTTCCGCAAATACCAGCAATCCAAAATCCCGCCAATTGAGGAAAAACCTGATGTCAAATGGGGCATCTTACCCAAACCCAACCTACCGGTTTCCAGTGTTGCTTCCTCAAGCTACTCTTATACTCTTGATACAACCACAGGCTCTGTACCTAAGGATCTTCCTAAACTTATCAAGGTTTATTTTATCCCTAAGCTTGGCACAACTCTGCTTTCTGCTGACAAAGCTAAGGATTTAGCCTCAAGTTTTAAATTCACAAATGGCCCTCAAATGCTTTCTGAAACAAAATACCGCTTCTCTGATGATACCGGAGGAGAATTTACTGTTGATCTAAGCAGCGGGAACTTTAAATATAAACGGGTTTTAGCAACAGACAGCGCCTCGCTGCAGGATGAATTTATTGCCGATGACTCTAATATAAGCACTGACTTTAAGAATTTTTTAAATGGCAAAGATCTGCTAAAAGATCAGTTGCGGGATGGGCGCAGTAAAGTTTTGTATGACCGGTTTCCACAAAAAGAAAGCCTTACCGCCACGATATCTCTTTGGCAGGAAGATATCGACAACCTTGAGATCATCACAGATAAATTTACCACCGGGCTTATCAAGGGGGTCGTGACCAAATTTAAAGATGAGCTGCAAAAATTTTTGGAATTGGATTTTACTTTTTGGCAAATTGACAAAAGTAATTTTTCAACTTACCCGATAAAAACCGCTGATGTTGCTTTCGACGAACTTCAAACAGGCCAATCTGCCGTAGTACTTGAACCTTTAAAACCCCAGGTTTCTATCACTAAAGTATCCCTTGCCTACCTTTTGTCAGAGAATTATCCGCAATACCTGCAACCTGTTTATCTGTTTGAAGGCGACCATTTTACTGCCATGCTGCCGGCCATAATTGATACATACCTGCAAAAATGAAACTTACTGCACTCTCCATTCAAAATTGCTATACACCCAGTCAATCAGTCTCTTTGTTTCGCCGAACCGATCCTGGCTGGACAACACAACTGTCAATATTTTGTGCCCATTTTTTTCAGCAAGCCCTACAAAATTTTCTCCTGCCTTTTCGGTAAACCCGGTTTTAATCCCTAAAATACCTTCTTCTGATAAAAGCTTGTTCAAATTTTTAAGGTGGTGCACTTTTGTCTTATCAAAAGCCAGGATTGAAGTCTCTTTGGTAGCCACTATTTTGGACAGGTACGGATCGAGTGCCGCAGCTTTGGAAAATACAGCCAGATCATACGCAGAGGAATAGTGCTTTTCGGAGTCAAAACCGGCCGGGTTTTGGAAATGGCTGTCTGCCAAATTCAGTTGTTTGACCTTTTCATTCATTTTATCCACAAAAACATCTATCCCCCCGGGGTAATTTAATGCAATTGTATAAGCCGCATCATTACCCGAATTCAAAAGCATTCCGTAAAGCAGGCTTCTGAAAGTGAGTTTCTCGTCTTTGCTTACACCCATACTCGACCCGCCGACAATCGCCTGTACAGGAACTGTCAGGATCTCTCCCGGCTTAAAATATTCTTGAGCGATCAGTGCCGATACAATTTTGGTGGTAGAGGCCGGGGGCAGGCGGTTGTGGATATTTTTTCCAAAAAGAACCTGTCCTGAATCTAAATCCTGGGCTAAAACTGCCTGGGCACTAAATTCAGGCTGTGGAATATTTTTATTTTCAATCGAAATTGTCGGTGTTACCGCAACTTCAACCTGCTGTTTGGAAAATACAGGCTTTACCTGTGGTTGGTTGCCTAAAAAAGCCACCTTGCTTTCTGCCAGTTCAACAATTTTTGGAGTCTCAATTAAAAATAATGCAGCTGCTGCAAAAAACAGAATGCTGGAAAAGATAAAGCTATACTGCTTGAAACGACTTGCAAGTTTAGCGGGCATGAAATAGAGTGATTCCTAACTCTTTTAATTGCTCATCGCTTGCCTGGGATGGTGCATCCATCACTGCTGTCTGACCCGAAGAAGTAGCCGGGAAAGCCATAACTTCCCTAACGCTTGGTTCACCTAAAAGTGCCATTAGAAACCTATCGATCCCGGGTGCAATTCCTCCATGCGGCGGCACTCCAAATTTAAAAGCTGTTAACATATGGTTGAATTGTTTTTTTTGTTCCTGCGAAAAACCGATCAGCTCAAAGATTTTTTCCTGAATTTCAGCTTGATGAATTCTAATACTTCCTCCTCCAACTTCAAAACCATTTAAAACTAAATCATGCTGTAATCCTCTGACTTCCCCTGGATCAGAATCTAAAAGCGGAATATCATCCGGGTGTGGAGCTGTAAACATATGACGTGAGGGTGCAAATTTAGCACTACCGGTACCATGGTAAAAATCCTCTTTAGATTGCTGTGTAAACAGGGGAAAATCTATTGTCCAAGCGAAAGCCAATTCGTCCGAATTATTTTTGTCTTTTCTCAAATCAGGTTTATCAGTGCCATATTTTGCCATAGCTTCTTTGTGGGCGATTCTGGGCCAGGAGGATTGCATGATATGTTTTTCCGGAAATAGTTTACCCACCATCTCTGTAAACATCTTTTCAATAATCTGCAAAATATCTTCCTGGGTGACAAAAGACATCTCTAAATCCAATTGGGTAAATTCACCATAAGCTCTATCTGCTCTGGGATCCTCATCTCTAAAACATTTGGCGATCTGAAAATATCTTTCAAAACCCGCTATCATTAACATTTGTTTATATTGCTGAGGAGATTGAGGTAAGGCATAGAATTTACCTTTTTGCAGCCTGGAAGGGACTATAAAATCCCTGGCTCCTTCAGGCGTAGTTTTTGTCAGTATTGGTGTTTCAATCTCCACAAAGTCCTCTCCGATTAAATAATTTCTAATAAAACCGGTCATCCGAGAACGTATCTGTAAATTTCGAGCCATCCTGGGTCGGCGTAAATCTAAATAGCGGTATTTTAAGCGGATTGATTCTTCAATATCATAGCCATCAGTATCTATGGGTAAAGGCAGGGTTTGAGCTTTGGATACAACAGTTAAATGCTTAATCTGCATCTCAATTGTGCCGGTTGAGAGCTTAACATTAATCATTTTGTCCCCTCTTTTAACTATCCCCCCAATAACCTCCACTACATCTTCTACACCCAAATCCCCAATTTGTCCACCAGCAGCAACAGCTTGAATAATTCCAGTTCTATCTCTAATATCCAAAAATACAATTTTCCCATGGTCACGCCTCACAGCCACCCAACCATTGATTTTTACCTCTTCTCCTATTTTATTGTTGCAATCTAAAACCAGTGTTCTCTGCATAAATTTTTTACTTAATAGATATTAACAGCTTCAATCCTCCTTGACAAGGTTTTAAAAAAACCTTATAATATTTTTAATATGCCGCGCACCCAAACCTTGGATCTGAAAAATTTAGGTATTTTGATTACCAATCTTCTGTTGGTGCTCTTTATGGGAGCATTCTGGGGAGGTCTTTTTAGGTAAAGCTGCCTAAAAACCGCAGGAATTAGACCTCCCGAATAAAGGGAGGTTTTTTTATGTTGAACAGTTTTAAAAACCCATTAATTGTCAGGGCCATTCGTTTTAATGTGCTAAGTTTGGCTGGCAAAAAACGTTATTCAGGTGAGCAGTTTAGCGACCATTGTTTAAAAGTCGCCCAAATTCTGGAAAAATTCAGAGTCACCGATCCCATAACCTTAGCTGTTGCTGTTTTGCATCACACCCTTTCTGATAGTGCTGCAACACTTTCAGATATTGAGAAAGAGTTTGGTGGTGAAATTGCTTCAATGTTAAAAACCCTTGATAGACTGAGGGTTATTAAACTTTCAGAAACTTCCCAGGAAGAGTTCGCTGAAAATCTCAGGATGATGTTTCTAACTCTTGCTCAAGATTTGCGGATTGTTTTGATAAAACTTGCAGACATTTACGATAACCTTCAGACCTTAAAGTATCTACCCGAGAAAAAAAGGATAGAAGTATCAAGAGAAACTCTTGAAATTTTCGCCCCCCTCTGCGGGCGTTTAGGGATAGGGGAGATGAAAGGACAGATGCAGGATTTGGCATTTGAATATCTTTATCCTGATGATTACAAAACAACAAAAAGCATATTTAAAACAAACTTGAGAAAACTTGACCGGACTCTGCTTAAAATCAAAGCTCAGCTAAAACTTGCTCTGGAAAAAGAAAAAATAGATTATAAACTTGAAAGCCGCACCAAACATATCTATTCTCTTTTTACAAAATTTAAACGTCCGGAGATTAATTTTGATACCGGCAAAATTTATGACTTAATAGCTTTTAGGATAATCGTTCAAAATACCGAAGATTGTTATAAAGTTTTGGGATTAATCCATAAATTATGGCGGCCAATGCCGGATAGTGTCCGGGACTTTATTGCACGCCCTAAATTGAATGGATACCAATCTATCCATACCACAGTCTTGGGCCCTGACGACAAACCTTTTGAGATCCAAATCAGGACAAGTGAAATGCATGAAGAGGCTGAATTTGGAGTTGCAGCACATTGGCACTACGCAGAATCAAAAAGTTCCGGGACATCTGACAACCAGGCGGAAAAAGGCTTCAGTGTACCGGATGATAAGTTAAAATGGGTAAGCAGTCTGAGCCAGTGGCAGCAGGAGATCGCAGACAATGAGCACAGCTTTCTTTCAGATGAGGAATTTTTAAAATCTATCAAAACGGACTTTTTTGGGGAGAGGATCTATGTATTCACACCAAAAGGAGATGTAATAGATCTGCCTTTTGGAGCAACACCAATTGATTTCGCATACAAGCTTCATACTAAATTAGGGGATTTAGCTCTTGGTGCAAAAATTAACGGCAAACTTGCTTCACTCAACACCTCATTAAAAAACAGTAATGTTTGTGAGATTATTATATCCAAGGATAAAAATAAAAAACCAAGCCGGGACTGGTTAAAATTTGTAGTAACATCTGCTGCGAGAAGACAGATCAAAAAAGCACATCTTTTACTTTAAGCTGCAAGGTTTCTCTACCGTTAAATTTATTAATCTCCGGATAATATGCCAGGCGAACGAGTTGCCCGGATGAAATTGTTCTTTCCAACTCCCCCATCCCAAATGCGATTGCATCTATTCCGTCTGCTTTAAATTTTAAGTGTTTGCCATCACCAACTGTCCTTACATCAGAAACTTTCATATTCAAGCAGCACAAAAGCGGTCGGGGGTTTCCCAATCCGAAAGGCTCCATTCTGTCAATTTCTAAAACCAGTTTTTCCGTTAACTGGTTTGAGTTAATTTGCGCTTCTATTTCAAGAATGTGCTCAAACTTAGGGTAACCATCCATGATATTTTCCAGTCTTTCACGAAAAATTGGAATATTTTCATTGATCAGTGAAAACCCTGCAGCACCGGCATGCCCTCCGACATCAATCAGCAGATCTTTACACTGCCTAATCACCTCGATAATATTAATCCCTTTTATCGACCTGGCAGAACCTTTTGCATGGGTTTCACCAACAGATATAGCAATTGCAGGAGTGTAATATTGCTCACAAACCCTCCCCGCCACCAAACCGATAATCCCCGGAATCCATTCTTTGCTATCTAAAACATAAATTTTTTTATGACTGTTGCCCTTTATCAGAATCTTTGCACCATCTACTGCTTCCACGGTTATTTTTTGACGCTCACTATTTGCATCACAAAGAAGCCTGGCAAGTTTTTTTGCCCGACTGGAATCTTTTGTACAAAGCAGTCTTAACGCATCAATTGCGTGTTCCAGTCTGCCGATGGCATTTAGTCTCGGTCCGATAATATGGCCAATCTCATAAGAGCCTATCTTTGCAATGTCTATCCCTGCTAATGCAGAAAGCTCCAAAAATCCCAAGTTTTGGGTTTTTCTCAAAACTTTCAAACCCTCCGCAACAAACCCCCGGCCCAAACCAACCAGGGGTAAAAGATCCGTTACGGTCGCAGTTGCCACAAACTGCAGTAGTTCTTTTGATAGACTCTCACTAATCAGCCCCCGAACTACACACCAAGCCACTGCTGCCCCACACATTTTAGTCGAATGGACAATTGCAAAAGCATCAGGTTTTTCATCAAGGGGTAGGTGGTGATCGGTTATAATCAGATCCAAACCTAACTCTTTGGCAAACTTAGCTTGCTCCAGCGCCACAATGCCGTTATCAACAGTTACTACAACAGCAGCCCCGCTGTCTCTTACAAACTCCAAACCAAGCTTTGATAAACCATAACCTTCTTTTTTTTTTTTTTTAATGTACGGCACTATCTTTGCACCCAAAAAAGATAAGGCTTTGTATAAGATCGCAGAAGCACAAATCCCATCAACGTCGTAGTCTCCATAAACAACAATCTGCTCATTATTTTCAATAGCTTTTTGGATTCTTTTTTGGGCTATCGGGATTCCGGGAATCCGAAGATCGTTTTCGAAAGCTGCAAGCGACGGATTAAAAAATTCCTCTTTTTCTTTTTTAGTTTTTATCCCGCGGTTGGCAAGAAGCTGGGCAGTTAAGTCTTCTGATACCTTAGGCAATATTTTCCATTCCGGCATAATATGGGAGAAATTGTAACACAAGAAAGGCAAGCAATGAAAATAATTTCATATATCTTGCCTCAGTCAACCCTGTGGCGTACAATCTAAACATGGATTTTAAATTACCTAAGGAAGTATTAAATATTCTAGATAAATTTAAAAAAGCCGATTATCAAATTTATATTGTCGGCGGGGCGATCCGTGATCTGTTGATGAAAAAAGAGGTAAAAGATTGGGATTTTACCACTGATGCAAAACCGGAGGAGATCTTAAAGATTTTTCCGGAAGGAGTTTACGGAAATAGATTTGGAACTGTAATCATCCCAGAAAAAAATATTAATTACGATAAAGACCGAGATCAATCACTTTTTGAGATAACTACAATGCGCAAAGAAGGAAATTATCGAGATTATCGGCATCCAACTAATGTTGGCTGGACTGATAAAATCGAGGAGGATCTGACAAGGCGGGATTTCACTATTAATGCAATCGCCCTAGAGGCTCCGACCCTTAAAATTGTTGATCTTTTCAATGGGCAAAAGGACATAAAAAATAAACTTATAAAAGCTGTTGGAAATCCTAATCTGAGGTTTGAAGAAGATGCACTGCGGCTCATGCGTGCTATTAGATTTTCAACCCAGCTTGGTTTTGATATTGAAGAAAAAACATTCGCGGCAATAAAACAAAACGCAAACCTGATTAAAGAAATTGCCTGGGAAAGAATTAGAGATGAACTTTTCAAAATATTGGCAACTGAAAATTCATATGATGGCATTTTAAAACTCAGGGAAGCAGGAATATTACAAATTATTCTGCCGGAACTTGAAAAATGTTTCGGTATTATACAGGAAGGACCGAAACATGACAGAATTTATGATATAGGCGAACACTGCCTGCTCACCTTAAAACATTGTCCATCTGCCGATCCTCTGGTCAGGTTTGCCGCACTCTTACATGATATCGGCAAACCCGATACTATCAAAACCCGTGAGGAGAATGTCACTTTCTATAACCACGAGGTTGTCGGGGGCAGGTTGGTTTTAGATATCGCTGAAAGATTTAACCTTTCAAAAAAACAGATCGATAAAATCTACCAGTTAGTACGCTGGCATATGTTTTCTGTTTCAGAAAATCAGACAGATAGCGCTATCCGAAGATTCATTAAAAATATCGGCATTGAAAACATTGATGATATGATCAACCTCCGTATCGGCGACCGGCTGGGAGGAGGAACAAAAACAGCAGTTTCCTGGAGGATGGCAAAATTCCGGGAAAGAATCAATCAGGTTTTACAAAAACCTTTTGCATTATCTGATCTTAAAGTTAACGGCTCAGATGTAATGAATATTTTAAATTTAAAACCAGGGCCTAAAGTTGGTGAAATTTTACAAAAACTTTTTACAGAAGTCCTGGAGGATTCTGCAAAAAACAAACGGGAATATCTTTTGGAAAAGATTAAATCCTTGGGTTAAGTTAGCGATGAATTATCTGGATGTTTATTCAGTTTGAGGATAAAAGTCAGTTTGTTGGGGTTTGTTTCAATTTTAGAGCTGAAAGAGATACTCAGCTGGTCTATTATCGACTTGGCTATAAACCCTTCAAGCCCGCTGCCCAATCTTAGATTTGTCTTATTGGCTAAATTTCCATAATACTGCACAAATAGTTCTTTCAATTCTTCTTGCGATAAAATAGACGATAATGCTGTAATAGAGATGTCTATACCGGTATTAAATACCAAACCCAAAGATAGTTTAACAGTACGGTCTTTTTGTGCCGATGCCAGTAAAATTGCCAAATCGAGTAACTTTTTAATCAGAACATCAAACCATTTGCTATTTACCCCAACCATAAAGGGCGATATTACCTGGGCAGCCAAATTTGAATTCTCCTCTCTCAAATTTATATACGAGGATTCCCCTGCTCCACTATCGGACAACAAAAGCTCTAAATTAACACCCAAACTTCTGGCTAAATCCTGTTTGTACAAAACCACTCTTTTGCATAGAAGTACAACATCCTCAAAATCATTTTCCTGTTTGATCGGATGGTCTTCCAACTCTTGCGCTATTAATAAGTCAGCTGCACCTTCTTTTATTAATTCAATCTCTGCCCCAATTCCAACCATATTAATTTTTTCCAGATTTTTTTTAAGGTTTTGGATTAACATATTTTGCCGGGTATGTGCTAATTCCAGATCAGAGTGAAGCTTCTTTTGGTAATCGGTTTTCGGGTCTTTGATGACAAAAACTAACTGCCTAACTCTGCGGTCTGGTCCGGTTATTGGTTCAACCTCCACCGCAACCTGCCTGGGACTGTTTTTGCCAGTAAAGTAAAAACCACTTATTATCCGGCTGTTATTATCACTCAATACACTTTTAATAGATAAGGAGTTAATATTTGCTGGTGCATTATATTTGTCTATCAAAGCAACTCTATCCAGAAAATTTTTATTTATGAATTCACTGCCCGATAAACCGGTTGCGCTTTCGAAAGCATCGTTTGCTGCAATAATTTTTAAATTTTGGTCGGTAATAACTACTATCTCATTCAAACTTGTCAAAATCGATTTTTCGCGCAGTACCCTTAAGTTTAAGCTTTCACCCAGTAATTTTGATAATTTATCCTTTAAATGATATGTCTTCATCAAAGTTTGCGCCAGCGGAATAACTACGATAAATGAGACAAAATATAACACTGCCGAACCAGGGTCTTCTTTAAAAACTACGTATAATTTTGGGTCTAAAATAATATTTGTAACTAAAATCGCAAGTGAAAAAACCAGGAATATAATCGCTGCCCGGACTTCTAATAGAAAACTTGCCCCCAGCGTATAAAAATGCAGTAAAATTAAAAGCGGGCTATACAAACCACCCGAGGAAATAACTAAAATTTGGACGAAAGACGAACTCAGCAAGAGTAAAGTAAAACGGGCCAGCATTTTTATTGCTTGATTGGGTTGTTGAGAAAGTAAAAACCGATATGAAAGCAGTAAAATGATTAGAACCCCCAAAATAATCTGCTGCAGGGTTACTATTGGGATTTTATAGTACACTAAAACCAGCGTAAAGACCGATGATAATAAAAAACCTAAAATTTCTAAGAAAGTTAAAATCATGTTATCAGTGTCCTAATTTTTCTTCCCAAAACGATAATAGTGCC
>CAZFVS010000003.1:17444-33746 GCA_964522265.1 uncultured Gammaproteobacteria bacterium
CTGCAGCATTAAAGATTGAGGAATAAGTGCCTGAGATAACCCCAATCAAAAGTGCCACCACAAACCATTTTATTGTCTCCCCGCCAAAAAGTAAAAGAGAGAGCAAAACCAATACTACAGTTAAAGAAGTATTCAAAGACCTTGCTATAGTTTGAGTTATGGACATATCTATCACCTCAGTAAATTTGCTTCCCAAGTATCTCGGCAGATTTTCCCGAATCCTGTCGAATACCACTATCGTATCATGAACTGAAAAACCTATTACTGTAAGCAGTGCTGTCACAAACAGTGTATCTATTTCTACGTTAAAAAATTTTCCGAAGATTGCAAAAAAACCTAAAACTACAACTACATCATGTATTAAAGCAATTATCGCAGCAATACCAAAACGGAAAGAGCTTGCTGGTTTAGGCAGTTTCCTAAAAGCATAGGTTATATATAAAACTATCATAAAGCAAGCTAAAATAATCGCAAAAATCGCTTTCTGTTTTAATTCCTCACCTATAACCGGCCCCACATTTTCTTCTCTTCTTGTTTCAAATCTGCCGAATTGGTCATTTAACGAAACCTTTAGTTTCTGCAGTTCATCCTGTTCTATCGGTTTTGTCCTTAAGATAAAACTGTTATTTTCTTCGGGGGTAATGACCCCATAATCCTTTAACTTATTTCTGTCAATATCTTTTTCAAATTTGTATTCCAAAAGAGCTCCTCCTGTAAAATCTATTCCTAGATTCAACCCCGATGTCGCAAGATAAAAAAACCCCGGCAAAATCACCAAAGTTGACAGGATAAAAAACCATAATTTGTACTTCATCAGATGCATAATTATTTTTTAGTATTTAATTTTTTGCTTTCCCTGATGTCTTTGTGCATTTCAACTTTCAAATTCTCCACAGCTTTTTTAATTTTCTCTTCTACATTCTCTATCCTCTCTTGAAGATGCTTCCAACTCTTTTCATGGTCACCCAAATTAAGATATTGTAAAAGCAACAGCTTATCTGCTTCAGAAAGCTCTGACAAAACTACATCTAAAATATGATTGTGCACATTTGCATCAATCAGTTTAGCCAGTTTATGTTTTTCGTCTTTTGATAAATTCATGCTGTCCAGTTCTATTATTAATGAGTCTATACTTATTATATGGCTATAAAAATACTTCATATCAGTTTACTTTCTGTAACCTTTATCGGACCCAAAGGAACCAGGTCTTTCGGATCATCAATAAAAAAATAAAGGACTGCCCCTTTACGGGGTCCTGATGCCAAACCCAGCACATGCATCACCTCTGGACTGCCGCCCAAATGTTTGCCTGTCCATTCGGCCGGCCCTGCATCCCCAACAACAGCCACTACCGCCTGTCCTGTTTTTGGGTTGACTACTAACATTTTACGGTATTTAAAAAAATCTCGGTATTCCGATGTCCTTTCAGCAAACCCCGAAGCCAAAAAGGTCTGGACCGCTAAATAATATCTCTCCCTCTCTTCGTCCTTTTGAGTAAACTCTGCTTTTGACGGGGCGAAATATCCCCAAGCTCCCAGCGCAGGAGCGATACCGGCATCTCCGTACATCGCCCAATCCTGGGCTGTCCTGGCATGAGCATATAAATGATCCCCGGGGTATCTGTAAAGATGCTGCTCTCCACCAATGAAACCATACACCCTGTTTAATCTTTTACCTTCCAACTCACCTGCAACTTTAATCCCGAAATCCTTAGATAAAACAGCTGCAACTTTAATCTCTTCTTCTTTTGACAGGTTCCTCATCTCGTTTGGTAATTTATCCAAAAGCTCAACTTTTACCAAAGCATTTTTATCTTCCTGGGCAAAAACTTTTGTCTGGTCTTCTAAGAAATGCGCTGCGGGCAAAGATAAACCAGGGGTGGTCAAAAGCATCAACCCTCCCAAGGAGCTTATAGCCGCCCTGCGGAGATGTCGGTCAATAAGCTTTTGGGTAATATCTTTATGCCGTCCCAACCATCTTTTCCGCAAATATTCATAGTGGGGTTTTTTAGACTTAAATAGTTTCATTTTATCTGTAAAAATTAAAATTTTTCATAAATTAAACTCTAATTAACTTTTCCAACCACGGGATATTTCCATTTTTCCTTTTCCACCATAGATCTTCCCAAATATAATGAACTGCCAACTGTTTATATTCTCCAAATCTTTCAAAGTATTCTAAAATTTTTTTTACCGGTACGGGATCTTCTGGATCTTTATCAAAAAATAGCTTCGAATAAATCTTTTGTTCCCAAGGCGAAACATGGTTGAAGAAATCCCAATGGTGGAATACATCAAAAAGTAAATACCAAACTGTAGCAGGTCCCACACCATAGATTTTTAATAATTTTTGCATCTGTGTCTCTCTATCGTCTTTTCTTAACTCCATTTCATCTATTAATCCATTGTCAAACTGGTCATCAATGATTTTTATTGACTTTGCCCTATAACCTACCTTTAAGGCTCGTAAATCTTTTTCTGAAATATTTTTTAGAATGCCAGCTTTCCAGAAACACCATAACTTCTTGTCATCAAATTCAACCTCCATTCCGTATCTCTCCAGTAAGGCTTTAAACATCTGAATTGAGCGTCTAACAGTAGCATTTTGCAAAACAACCCCAATAATAAGGTATTCATATAAAGAGCTGGGGTGTCCTGGCCTCATCCCACGCCATTTTTTGATAATTGAGCCTAAAATTTTGTCTTGTTTAAATTTTTTATAAAAATCATTTAAATCAAGATCGAGATTGTAACTGTATTTCAATTCCGAAATTAAACTATCCATTAAATCTTTAGCTAGTGGTTTTTGGGAGTAAACCTGAACCGATATTTTTGGCGCGTCAATTGTGCCTTTATTTTCAAACTTAATTCCCAAACAATCACCCCGAAAATTCCAGGTCTGCCATTTTATCCCAGGCTCCCAATAGTTATCATCAGAAGTAAAATGGTCTGGTTTATGTAAAGTTGCATCAAAATTAAAGGGGTTAACAGGTATAATATATTTTTGTATAACTTCTTTAAGTTTCATTTTATTACTAGCCTCAAAAATGTTTTTGTCACAACCAGCGCTGTAAACATAGAAACCAAAACACCTATTGCCAGTGTCAGGGCAAAACCTTTAACCGGCCCTGTCCCCAAAAAGTATAGTATCGACGCTGTTATAAGCGATGAGATATTTGAATCCCGGATGGAAGTCCAGGCTCTTTTGAAACCTGCATCAAGTGCTCCGGCAGCAGTCCTGCCCCATCTTTTCTCCTCTTTCATTCTTTCGAAAACTAAAATATTTGCATCAACCGCCATCCCGATAGATAAGACAAAGCCTGCAATCCCTGCTAAAGTCAGCGTCACCGGAGGCAATATGAAAAGTCCGGTTTTGAATATCGCCAGTACAAACAGCGAATAAATAATAAGTGCCAAATCTGCTACTATACCCCAAAGACCATAATACAAAGCCATATACACTACTACAATTGACAGCCCCAGGATACCGGCAACCAGGCTTTTATTGATAGATTCCTGGCCTAACGATGCGCCAATCGATCTCTGTTCTATAATTTTTATTGGGACAGGCAAAGCTCCTGCATTAAGTTGAATTGCCAGTTTTTTAGCCTCTTCCGTGGTAAAAGTTCCGGATATCACAGCACTGCCTCCCGCTATCTCCTGTTGAACAACCGGTGAAGAAACAATTGTGTCATCCAAAAATATCGGCAGTTCACGCCCGACATTTCTTTTGGTGATCTCTGCAAACTTCTTGGCACCACTATCATTAAACTCCACCGATACCTGAGGGCCTGTTTTGCCACTCCCTCCGGAACCAAAAGTCACCTGGGCCTTTCTCAGATCTGCCCCAGTCAAATCGGTGGGCTTTGCAAAATAGACCGCTGGAATCCCGGATTTAGTTGCCTCAGCGGAAAAGGTTGCAGGAAGTTCCCTGAAATCCAACTGGGCAGTTTTACCCACCAAAGATGCTGCAGCACTGGCATCTTTTACCCCAGGCAAATCAACTAAAATTCTCCTGCTCTCCCCTATTTTTGATGATTGCACCACAGCTTCAGATACCCCGAACAGGTTAACTCTTCTTTCGATAACCTCCCTGGCAGATTCTAATGCTTTGTCGCGATCCTCGGCTTTAATTTTATCCATCTGAGTCTGTAAAACAAGCTGGGTTCCTCCCTGCAGATCCAAACCCAATTTGAGAGGGAAAATCCCGATGAATTTTTCAGAACTAATCTGTTTACCAAGTTGAGGTATTTTAATCTTAAATGAAATTTTTGGAAGGTCCACAAAGGAGCCTAGTAAAACCAAGATGATAATCACCCATAAAAGGGTTCTGGGCTTCATATCAATACTCTCTCAAGCATCTCTTTCTCGTCTCCAATTAACATAATCTTAGGCTGTACTAAAACCCTTAAAATAAACGGGTCTCTACGTCTGACCCTAAAATTAAACTCGGCTTCATCCATAAATGAATAGTTGATTTCTCTTTCCCTTTTTGCCTGTTCGTCTGAAATATCTGCTTGGAGCTCAGGTAAAACTATCTGTCCGACTATTAAAAAATCAACGTCTTCCTGCCCTGAAGGTTCATTCTTAACAAATCTGCTGGAGATAAACGCGAACTTAACTCTCCCCAGTTTGCTGCGGTTTCTGATTATTGCACCTCCCAAACCTGTAGATTTCACAACTAGTGCTAAAAGTTCTGGATAGAAAACATAATCTTTTCTCCATCTATAAAGTCTTCTGTTAGCCCGCCATTCTGACACAACCATACCAAACTTTTCCATCCGCGCCAGTTCGCGTCTTACGGCATTAATTTCCTCCTCCACCCGCCTGACAATCTCCCGGACGTGAAACATGAGTTCCTCTGAACCTAAAAATAGTTTGAGTAATTTAACCCGGACCTTAGAAACAAATAGTTCTTCCATCAAACACCACCTTTCTGGGTAGAAATTTTTTTTAACTAATAACCAACTTTAGACCCCTCCGGGACAGTCTGGATCCAAATTTGGCCTTTCACAAAACTTACTTCCTGACCATTTTTATCTACAAATTTCTCACGGGCTGTTCTGTTTGCCTTTATCCATTTACCTTCGATTGCATTACCGTTTTGAAACATTAATGCTTTACCCTCACCTTTGGTGGCATAAAGCAGATGTACATTATTTTCATACCCATCATTGGCACTCGATTCCTTCAGGAATTGCACGACAATATTACTTGGGCTAAGCTGTTTTTTGTTATTAAAGTCCAAATGGTCCACCCCGCCATTTTTCCTTTTGTAACAGTTGCATGACCCGTCATAATTCCAGGAAACTGTATAATCGTTTTGTTTTTCCCAAAAAGTAACATCAATTTTTGTTGTCAATCCGGACTTTTCAGCATCTTTAAACTTCCATGGAGTAAATTGACTATCCCATTTAAGCCCTGCTGAATCAGTAGCAGTCCAACCTTTTTTAGCACCTATCTCCCAAAGTTTTTGGGTTGTAGAGTACATAGTATGTTCCGTGGCAACAGCATGGCCAAGCCGCTGGTAATCCCTCCAAAAAGTCGGAAACCCAATACCAAACTGGTTTAAATCTTTAATCTTGTACCGGATAATTTGTCCTAAAGCATCAGCAGGAGCACCATTCTGACAACCGGGGGCAGTTGGCCCACCGGTACAATTTGCCCCTCCGACATGGGCATATAATGCATCATATTCGGACAGCCAATCTAAAAAATATGTCCTGGCTGACCTGACAGGACCAACTTGCACATCTGACAGATTGCAGAGAAATACCGCCATAAAGCGGGTGATTCCCCCCTCAGCCACTGCTTCATAAACTACATCTGCCTTCGACAACCCTGACTGCGGCCTTGCTTCAACATGATTCTCAACCATAACCGCCAGCGGACGCCTCAACTCCCAGGATTGTCTAGCCTCTTTAGAATGCATTGCGCCGTTTAAAGGACAGGCTTCAGTTTTTGGTACAGACGGGTCTTCCTCCACACTATTTGCCGGACCAGGCAATGATGTTGTCAATCTCCCCCCCCCTGTCTTGCTGCTGAGCGCCGAGAAAAAGGAATAGGAAACCACTGATGAAACAGCGTAGATTATTATTGTCATTATGGCAACCATTAAGCTGGTTTGTGTTGTTGTGAAATTTTGCAGCATTGTTATCTGTTTCATAAGCATTTGATTTACTGGCTGCTGATTGCTTTTTGTATTACCTCCTGTTCTTCCTTGGACAATTCCAACTCGCTTTTGCCGTTTTCGATCAGTTTTGTATAAATTCTTGTACCAGACCTGGAATGTAAACTTGTCAATACTAACCCATTAAGTTTACGGTTTAAAAACAATATTGAAAAACTTTGGTCTCCTCCTGTATCTTTATACGGGTTATATCTTACAATATCAACCCTTTGGATATATTCCAAACACTCTCTGGACAATTTTTTAAAATTGTTGTTTAAAACCATTTCGGTTTTACTGAAACCCTCAATTGAATCCAATACCTCTTTAAACTTATTCCTTATATCCCGATCCTGGGATTTCGGAAAAAGTTTATGCAAAAAATTCCTTTCCTGCAAAAATAAGTAACTCAACACTAACAGCCAAATAAACAAAACTAAAAATGTCAACTCTGCTGCTCCAGTCGAATACATAAGTTACTCTATTTTTAAGTTTATCTGATATGGTATTATTTTGTCAATTGAAGGGTTGACAAGGCTCTCCAGGCATGTTAGGCTCAAATAGGTTCAGCTTCGCTGATCCTGCAAGAATTCCACTATGATTAAAGTTTCTTTGGAACAAAAAAGGTTGGAGTCTTTAAGACGCCAGCTGTATGGTAGTTCGGACAAACCCAAAAAAACTCAAGTTCATTATTATAAAAATCAAACTTTCCCCAATATTGGCATTCAAAACCATTCCGGACCCTCCATGTCTTCTGAAATCATATATCTGCACCAGGATTTAAAGAAAATCTTTATTTTGACAGCATTTGCGCTTGCCGCACAGTTATTGTTATACTTAAGCCTTAAAATGAGATTTATCCATTTAGGCTTTTAAAAAGTCCTAAATTTGAGAGGAGGTGAGTTGAATAATGCAGATGTATTGTGTTAAGTGCCGCACGAAAAGAGATGCAAACGATGTCCAAAGCGTAACAATGAAAAACGGTAAACAGGCAGCTAAAGGTGTTTGTTCAGTCTGTGGCACAGGAATGTATAAGATTGGTGCTGCAGTATAGCAGTACAATCTTGCGAGAACTTCGCTACTATTTGAGCGAAGCGAGAAGAGCTTTAGCTCATTGAAATTGATATTTCAATAGTGCTACGTTCTTTTAAAATTGGCGCAGCTGTTTAAGCAAAGCCAAAATCTAAAGAAACCCCCATTTTTCAGGGGGTTTTTTTAGATCGGACCGAAGCTTGTTTCGGGCGAGGGAGATCGCTTGCCACAATTAGTTTACATAATTGTGGACAAGGGAGTCTGATTGATATCATTCGTAAAGTCCATTGGGCTTTGACAAGAGAGTATTATCTTTTCAACAAATTCGTTAGAAAAAATAGAAGATTTTCAGGACGTTCCGCAAGCCTTCTGGTAAAATATGGGTACCACTGCTGTCCAAAAGGCACATATACCCTCATCCCATAACCCTCCATTGTTAACTGTTCCTGCAGGTCCCTCCTGATCCCATAGAGCATCTGGAATTCAAAACGGTTGGGTTTGATCTCACGGGTTTTTGCAAATTGCTTTGCATAATCTATCAGCTTAGGATCATGGGTTGCTATGGCTGGAAAGTTACCCCTGTTTAATAAACGCTCCATTAAAAACTTATAATTTAAGTCTACTTCTCTCTTGCCGGGAAAGGCTGCGTCTGCAGGCTCCATATATGCGCCCTTGCAAAGCCTGACTCTTGCTCCTTTTTGAATAAGACGTAAAACATCTTCGCAGCTTCGGTATAAATAGGCTTGTATAACCACCCCTACATTTTTGTGTTCTTTAAATATGTCATAAAAAATATCCAGTGTTGCCTGGGTATAACTGCTTGACTCCATATCAATCCTGACAAAATTGTGACTTTGATCCGCACGATCCACAATCCTTTCCAGGTTAGCCCGGCACAAATTATGGTTAAATTTCAAACCGATCTGGCTCAGTTTTAAAGAGACATTGGCGTCTAACTTTTCCTGCTGCAGGACGTCAAGCAGGGTTAAATACTCTGTTAAAGGTTTTTGGGTAGAAACTGCATCGTAAACCTCTTCCCCTAAATAATCAACTGTTGCTCTTTTTCCTGTCTCGTTAAGCCTACGGACAGCAAAAACTGCACTTTCCAGGCTTTCTCCTGCAACAAAACGCTCAACAACCTTTCTGGTCAACTGACTGCGGGTGATAAAATCTCTTAATTTTTCATTTGAAGCAACTTTTAATAACAGCTCTTTCTGCATGATTAAACTACGGAGATATTCTACTCATTTAGGGTTGGGTTGTCAAAAAAGTGTGGTTATAACCCTAAGCGGGTTGTCTGAAATTGAAATTTCTACTGTATCCCCTGCGGGAAAAGGATACATTAAACTACTATAAGAATCCGGACTAACCACACCGTCATCAACCAGTGATCTGATCTTTAAAACCTCATCAGGCTTGATTTTCCCGCTCACTATTTTATAACCGCTCAATCTGCTGCTGGGCTCATCCCTCACAACAAACCTGGCTGTTCGGCTGGTCCTGGCAAAAGTTCCCATTCTTCGCTGTTGGGTCAGGTTTAATTTCTTCCACCAGCCTGTCGACCCTGTTCCGGTACTAACTAAAATCCCGGAAGTTTTTTGCTCCTCCTGCACCCCTTTGTAATAAATGACATACCTTGACATATCCACGCTCAGTCTTGCCCCAACAAAAATATCCGACAGGCTTAACTCTTTTATGGGTTTAGCATTAATAACAGCCCGCAGCCTGGTCCAGTTGGCAATTGTAAAATTTCCTTGCAAAAGCATGGGGTAAAAATTTATAAAATCATCAACATCCAGCTCGTAGAGGACTGCTGAACTCTTTTTGGGATCTGCTTTTACCCCTATCACCAATTGGTCGTCAATGTAATGAGATACATAGGAAAAGTACCCGTCCCCACCTAAGATTATTACAAGCTGCATTCCGCAAAGATCTGCTTTTTGCAGCGGCTCCCCCTCCAACACCTTCGGATAATTTAAAAAGGCCTCCAGTTTATTGAAAGAGTTCATCTGATCTAAATGTGAACTCCATTTCTTGTCCTTTAACCCCATTTTTTCATAATGGTCCAGTATCTTTTCCTGAGTGGTGTTTTTTTTATGCAGCTCCCATTCCAGTTTGCTCCATCTGCGGACTATTATTATCTTTGAGGGGTCTATTTTTTCTTTTTCTCTCATGAAGTTTTATTTATATGAAGCCCCACGGCTAAAGCCGTGGTATCTTCTCATACTGCGCTTCGCGCAGACTCGCCTTCGGTGAGGAAAAACATTCACCCACACCTAAAGGTGTGGTGCTCTGTTTAATATGATAGAATGCCAAAAAATCATCTGCTATCTTTTTGTGGTCAAACGCTAAAACTGCCGGTATCTTATCAAAAGGGAGTATTTTGATACTTTTGGCATCATCTCCTGCTTTGAATTCACCATCCTGAACTTCTGTCCAGTAAACTGCTGCAACACTGGGCCCTCGCGGATCTCTTTGGGGATCCGAATATACACCAAACAGTCTTACTTTTCCGGAATCCACCCTCAACCCGGTCTCCTCTTTTGCCTCCCTGACCGCAGTCTCTTTTGTGTTTTCAAAACCGGTATCGAAGTGTCCGCCGGCAAATGCTTTGAAACCCCGGAAAGGTTCTCTACCCCTTTCTACAAAAACCAGACTATTCCCTTTGTAAACAATTATTAAATCAGCAGAAACAACCGGACGGATATACCTGCGGTATAAATCAATCAGTCTCCTCTCCCCTCCGAATTGGTGTATCAGTCGATATGTCGCCTCCGGAACCAGGTCTTGCCATTCCTGCCCCTGGACTATCCGATGCCTTATTAATGTGGAGGAGATATTATCTAATCTTTCAATTTCCCGTATTTTATATTTTTTTTCTTCAAAAAGCTGCTTTACTACAGTATTGCCGGTGTAAACTACCTGAAACGGGGGAGATAGTTTCTCAACATATGAAACCCAGTGCGGATAATTATGAATATCAGGAATGTCAACAATTTTATAAGGCTTATCTATTTTTAAACTTGAGGCAATCATTATCCTTCTCTCTTTTTTTGAGAAAGGGTTACCAAACAGATTTTTATATTGGCTGCTGCCAATGCCTATTATCAACTCATTAATTTCAGGATCTTGTTTCATTTTTTCCAAAACAGCCATATGGCCTAAATGTAAAGGCTGGGCCCTAAGTATAAATATCCCTCTTTTGGTTTCAGTCTCTAAAGCCATGCGCGATCGGCATCCTCCTTCCTATCCCAAAAGCTTTTTCGGTAACTTTGATCCCTGGAGGCGCCTGTCTTCTTTTGTATTCAGCTGTTTTTATCCGTTCAAGGGTTTTTTCCACCAAATCTTTTGGGTATTTTTTAAAAAGGTCCGTCTTTGTTTTACCGTTTTCTATAATTTCATCAACGAGCGGTGAAACTAATTTATAAAGCCCCAGGCTTTCTTCATCAGTCTGATCTTCCCGCAACTCCGCCGATGGTGCTTTTTTCATAATTTCAGCAGGAATAATCTTTTTTCCGGATATGCCGTTGATATATTCTGCCAGTTGATAAACCTTTAATTTGCTCACATCCGCTATGGCAGCAAGCCCTCCGCACATATCACCATATAAAGTAGTATACCCTAATGCTGTCTCTGTTTTATTGCCGGTGCTGATCACCAGCGCGCCAAATTTATTGGCAAAAGCCATAAGTAACGTTCCCCTGATCCTCGCCTGGATATTCTCCTCCGCTGTATCTTTCTTTAGGTTTTTAAAACTATCCTCCAGGTTTTTTTCAAAACTTGCAAAAATATCTTCAATGGGGAGCAGCTTGAAATCGATCCCTAAATTTTTTGCAAGACTGCTTGCATCTTCAACACTCCCTCTGCTGGAATAGCGTGAAGGCATACCTACCCCTATTACATTTTCTTTCCCTAAAGCCTGTACGGCTAAAGCTGCCACTACTGCAGAATCTATACCTCCTGACAACCCGATAAAGGTTTTTTTAAATCCGGTTCTTCTGAAATAATCTCTTATCCCCAAAACCAATGCATTATAAAGCTCTCCAGTCAGGTCTTGCGGAGGTAAATCAATTCCCTGGTCACGGTTTAAATCAACCAAAAAAATATCTTCACAAAATGGCTTGCCTAATCCGACCATTTTCCCTTCCCGGTTGAAAAGCATGCTTTGCCCATCGTAAACCAGCTCGCCGTCATATCCGTCCTGTCCTCCAACCAGATTAGTGTAAACAAACGGAACGTTGTATTTTTCTACAACTTTTTTGATCAATTTCTCCCTTACCTTTCTTTTGCCGACATAAAACGGCGAGGCAGATATGTTTACCAAAAGCTGCGCTCCTTTGCTCATCAAATCCTGGGAAACTTTAGTTGAATATTTTTCATCCCAAAGGTCTTCACAAATCTCTATACCTACCTTAACACCGGATATTTCGTATACTTTCCTGTTCCTTGCGGTTTTAAAATACCTGTTTTCATAAAAAACATCATAGTCGGGAAGAAGTGTCTTATCCTCAACACCAACCAACTTTCCATCACTTATTATTGCCGCTGAGTTATACCTGACTGGTGTACTGTCAGGCCCGAGTTTTTCTTCAAAATCAACAAAACCTATCACAACACTAATCCCTGCTGTTTCATCAATGATTTTATCTAAATACCTTTTATTTTCCTCAAGGTATTTTTGACTTAACAAAAGATCCAAAGACATATATCCGGGTATTGCAAGCTCGGGAAAAACTACTAAATCCGCCCTGTCCTCCCGCCCTTTTTCTATCGCGGAGATAATCTTTCTAGCATTTGCTTCAAACCGCCCGGGATCTGTAGCGATCTGTGCAATTTCAACTTTCATTTTCTTCCTTCAGACAATTCAAATATACCATCAGCAGCTTTTATAATTTTTTCTTTGCCTGTTAAAACATCTAACCAGCTTCTAGGGAAAATCATCCCGTTTTTTGCTCCACAAAGAGCACCTAATATTGCTCCTGTTGTATCACAATCACCACCCCAATTTACAGTTTCTAAAAGTCCTTCAATTGGCTCATTCCAATATTTTTGGAACATAAATAGGGCAAAGGGATACGAGCGAAAAACCAAACTGTTGTTGCCCAACTTTGCAAAAGCCTCATCAACACCTGCATCCGGGTTTTGCCATATCCATTCTAAACGCGAAGCCAAATCGCCTTTTTCTGCATGGGGATAGTTTTGAGGTGTTGGTTTTTCATGCCGCTCACACGCTTCAAGCTGAGAATAGTTGAAATCCTCCCGAGTTGCCCCTAAAAGCAGTTGGTAAACTGCCTGCGCCTGCACTATCCCCGACACTATAGAACGCGGATCGCGGTGGGTAATTTCACTAATTTGTCCTGCAAACTTTAAGCCTACGTAATGGGCTTTTCTGGCATACATAAAAAGGCCAACCGGCGACATCTTCATTGCGGGTGCATTGCCGGGACCACCATCCGCAGGCGCTGATTCCAAATAAGATATCCCTTTATTAAGGTTTTTAAAGGCTTTAGTGGTTGTAGAACCAAAACCTCCGAAAACCGTACCATCAGATAAAAGCCTGCTGCGGTATTCGGCAAGCTGACTTTGGGCTATATCATCTAAATCTAAACCCTTTTTTGCGCTAATTGATTCTGCTAGTGCTACGGTAAGTATTGTATCATCAGTCCACTCGCCTCTTACTAAACCATCCGAGTAATATCCTAATTTCCCAAATTCATCTCTTTTTATCAAATTTCCACACCCATCCCTTAAAATGACCGGATCAATCGGCTTCGAAATTCTTCCGACATATTTTTCAATCTGCTCTTTCTTCCACCCCTCAACAGGCATACCCAAAGTATCACCAATCGCACAGCCTATTAATGTCGCCCTAAATCTTTCTTGCATTTCGTTCATATTAGACCAAAATCAATTTTTGCCCTCTCAATTGCTTTTAGATCACCTGATTCCTTACCCCGATCATCAGAAAGCTTGCAAACCTGAACTTCCTGCCCATCAGGCAGGATGAAAGAATAGGCTTTGATGACAATATTTTTAGGTCTTACCCCAACATCATTGGTCAGATCTGTCCCTATTCCAAAAACTCTCTGGGTTAAATTTTTAAAATATCTATTGATTTCGATAGCTTTTGGAATATTTAAACCGTCTGTAAAAGCAACTCCTTTGGTCAGCGGATCGATTCCTATCTCTTTTAGCCGTTGAATCACTTTTGTCCCTTTCTCAATCGGGTCCCCGGAATCCTGTCTGAAAAATGTAAAATATTTTACCAGTTCAGGAGCCAATCCACTCAAAAAACTCTCTGTTGTATAGGTGTCCATTAAGGTGGTTCCAAGTTTAGGGAAAGCCGGTCCACCACCAAACCCCAAATACTCTTTCGCCCAAACTTCCATCGCCTTTTTATTGGCGCTAAGATTGCCAAACATTGCAGCATGACCCATGACCCATTCATGGGCATAGGTACCTGAAGGATTCAGATCAAACTCTTTAGCCAAAGCAACATTGCTTGTCCCAAGTAACACCCCGCCATCTTGCGGCAATTTTGCTGTTTCAATTAACGCTTCCAAAACATCTCTGTGGACTTGGTGCGAGAATGCTCTTCTTGTCCCGAATTCTAAAAGCAGAGCCTTAGCATATCGTAACATTTCGCCTTTTTGTTTTGCTCTAAGAATATAATCAGAATCCGGATATTGGTTGGTTTCTTTATAATAAAGTTCACAAATTAAAGCTAAAAGCGGTACTTCCCAATAGATAGTTCTTACCCAGAGTCCTCGGATGTCGATATTTAAATCACCACCATTTTGTTTGATACTAACCTCTTGTGGATTAAACCGGTAACTGGAAAGAAAATCCAAATAATCCTTGTTAAAATATGGACATCTTTTTTCCAAAAATTCTCTGTCCGAGGCTGAAAGTTGTAAATCGGACATCATCTCAACCTGATTTTTAAGTTTTTCTCCAAACCCTTCCGGGTATTTGTGTTTGCCACGGTTGATAAACTCATAAGAGGCGCCGATGTCAGAATAGTGATGAAAAACCCCCTGACCCATGGTCAGTTTGTATAGATCTGTCCAGAGTAAGGAGTTGCTAATTTGTTCTTTCATAATAATTTTAATTTCTTATTTTAGTTCCTTGCCAGGGACAATTAGTTGCTATAGCAACTAATTGTCCCTCAATACTCCAATGCTGCTGCGGATTTTCAATATTCACCGTTCAGTATTTCCCAACTCCAAACAGCTTCCGCTCCTGCTTCAAACATCTCATCTAAAGCAGCTATAGTATCACCAGGTTTTAAGTTAACTGCCCTCGATGCATCATCAATAAAAAATGTTTTAAATCCGTCTTTCAATCCATCCAAAACAGTTGCCTTGACACAATAATCCGTTGCTAACCCTCCAACAAAAATCCTCTCAACTCCTTTTCTTTTTAAAAAATCTCCTAGACTCAAATCCTCTGTATTCTTTGCATCAAATGCAGAATAAGAATCCTCTTCTGCACCCATCCCTTTTGAGAAAACTTCTACATTATCCAAATCCAGAGCAGAATGGAACTCTGCCCCTCTGGTTTGTGCAACACAATGTATTGGCCATTTATCAAAATGGGTGGTGGTTGCAGGGTGCCAATCCCGAGATGCAATAATGGTCCAGTCCCTTTCCCTCGCATATTTAATTAACTTATTTAATGGTTTGACCACAGCATCCCCATCCGGCACTGGCAGATTACCCCCAGGGCAAAAATCATTCTGCACATCAACTATAATTAACGCTTCCTTACTATTCATATTTTTCACCTCCTTTAATATTGTAAATTTTACACTTACTAAAAATAAAAAAATTACCCGATCATAAAATCAAACAATACAATCTCCCGTGATTTAAACTGGTACAGCATTGCCGGACGGTGTGCACCTTCTATCTCTTTCTCACCTGTTGCCCTCAAAAGCCCCAGAGACAACATTCTTTTTCTAAAATTCCTCTTGTCCAGTTTTTGCCCAAGGATAACTTCATAAACTCCCTGAAGTTCACTGAGCCGGAATTTACTGGGCAATAATCCATAAACAATATTGCTGTAACCAATCTTGCTTTTCAATCTTTCAATACCCAAATTGATAATTTTTTTATGGTCAAAGGCCAGTTTCGGCAATTGGTCAATGGGAAACCAGGCTGCATCAGTTACATCAGTGGTTGCATGAAGTTTAATTCTCTCAGATGGGATCAGTGCAAAATAAACAACAGTGATAACCCTCTCTCTAGGATCTCTGTTTGGATCTCCAAAAGTATAGAGCTGTTCCAGATATACATCTTGCACCCCTGTTTCCTGCATAAGCTCCCGTTTGGCAGCATTCTCCAAAGATTCATTTATTCCGACAAACCCTCCGGGAAGCGCCCAAATACTCTTAAACGGCTCAACTCCTCTTTTGACAAGGATTATCTTTAATTTTTTACCTGAAACTGAAAAAATCAGTACGTCAACTGCAACAGACGGCCTTTTGAAGATATCACCTTTAGTGTTCATATAACACTAAGTATACTACTTATTTTTTGTTTGTCAACCGCCAGTTTAATTTGAATTAATCCTTTTTTTCCGATTTTTTTTATTAATCCTGTATGCCCTTTTCCTGATTGCTTCAGTCCTTTTGGCCCACAGCTCTTTTTCTTCCAGACTTCTGAATCTCATATACCTTTTTGTATGGTTTAAAAGATATACTGTGGTTAACAGACTTGCCCATTTATATGTCAGGTCAGTAATATTTTCTCTCTCTTTCATCAGGTTTCTTCCCTAACCCGGTACTGAAGGCTTTCCGCAATATGTTCTACAAAAACATTTTCACTTTGAGCCAGATCGGCAATGGTTCGCGAAAGTTTTAATACCCTGTGATAGGAACGGGCAGACAGGTTCATTTTGATAATCGCCATTTTCAAAAGATCCATCGCCTCTTTTTCCAGTATGACAAATTTTTTAATTTGGGCATTACTCATTTCACTGTTTGTGATTATTCCGCTGCCCCCAAACCTTCTCCTTTGAATTCCCCTGGCGTTCTCCACCCTTTTTCTGATTATCAGGGAATCCTCAACTAAAGCTTCACCGGTTAATTTTTCCACTTCA
>CAZFVS010000004.1:0-28701 GCA_964522265.1 uncultured Gammaproteobacteria bacterium
GCGGACTAAAAGAATACAATTTTAGCTATTTAAATACAAACTGGGGTAATGTCAGGGTATTTTTAAGTAAACGAGGTAGTTAATTTATAAATAGGCAGAATGATAGATAATATTAAAAATGCTACCCCAACCCCCAAAACCACCAAAACAATAGGTTCAATAGCAACTGTTAGGTTTTTAACCATATGGTCTGTTTCTGTTTCAAAATATTCAGCCAGTTTGAAGGATACCTTATCAACCTTACCGGTTTCTTCTCCAACCCGGTACATCTGCGGAATGATTTTGGGGAAAACGCCGGCCAGTTCCAGCTGGGTCGAAAAAGCCAAACCCCTTTCCACACCTTTCTGCACTTCTATGAGCACATTTTGGAAAACCCTGTTTCCTATAACTTCTGCAGCAATTTTTAAGCCCTCCAAAATAGGCACTCCTGCAGTAGTCAGCAGTCCGAAAGTACGGGTGAAGTTTGTTAAAGCTGTCCCCTGGATAATTTTACCTACAAGCGGAATTTTTATTAATAAACCGTCAAAAGTCAACCTGCCTGAGGGCGTAGAAACCCATCTCCTAAAAAGGATTATCCCAAAAACCAGACCAGCTAATACCAACCACCAAAAATTTATAAAGAAACCTGATACGGCGATCAGGATTTTGGTCGGAAGCGGTAATTCAATATTTGATTGGGAGTAAAGTGAAAGCAGTCTCGGTATTACAAAAAAAATCATAATACCGGCTACTATCATCATCATAGATATCACCATCGCCGGGTAGATCAATGCTCCCTTGATTTTGCTCCTGAATTCCCGATCCAATTCTAAATTAGTGGCCATCTGTACTAGAATAATATCGAGTTTTCCAGATTCCTCACCAGCCTTAACAAGACTGGAATAAAGCGGAGGGAAAACATCAGGGTGTTTTTTTAAGGCTGCTGCCAAACCCAATCCACCTTTGATATCCCTTGATACCTCCCCTAAAACCTCTTTGAACCTTTTATTCGACTGCTGTTCGGTCAGGATATCTACAGCCTCGGACAACACCAGGCCGGACTCAACCATGGTGGCAAGCTGGCGGGTTGCTATAACTAAATCATTAAAGGAAACTTTATTAAGAATTTTATTTAAAACACTTTTGCCGCCTTCTGCCTTTTTGTTGATTGAAATTATTACCAACCCCTTTTTACTTAAAATTTGCGCAACCTGGGACTCATCGACAGTTTCTATAGTACCTAAATGATCTGCTCCCCGTAAATCTCTCGCACGGTAAGTAAAAATGGCCATTTAATTGCCTGTTATTCCCAATAATTTGTTCAGCAGCTGGGGCCTGTAAGAATAGTTTTGGGCAATTTCAGCAGTAATATTACCCTCCCTTACTAAGGTTGCTAAAGAATTCTCCATAGTTCTCATGCCCATCTCCCCAGAGGTTTGTATCATGTTATCTATCAGGTGTGTTTTTCCCTCCCTAATCATTGCACGAAGAGCAGGGGTTGCAAATAAAAGTTCCGAAGCCAAAACTCTGCCCGGAGAAATAGTTGGTATTAACCGTTGCGATATCACAGCCTCCAAAACTGCAGCCAGCTGTACTCTGATCTGTGGTTGCTGGTCAACAGGAAAAACATCAACAACGCGGTCTATGGTTTGGGATGCCGAATTAGTGTGAAGGGTAGCAAAGACAAGATGACCTGTTTCGGCAATAGTCATCGCTGCTGACATCGTTTCCAGATCACGCATCTCTCCAATTAAAACTACATCCGGATCTTCTCTAAGAGCAGATTTTAAGGCATTCGACCAGGACTTTGTATCCGAATTAAGCTCTCTTTGGGATATCATTGAACGGCCTTTAGGGTAAACATACTCAATAGGATCCTCAATTGCTACGATATGAGCATTTCTTGAAAGGTTAATCTGGTTTATGAAAGCAGCAAGGGTCGTGGACTTACCATGACTGTCGGGCCTGTCACTAAGATAAATCCCTGCCTCAACTCCGGGATTCTCGATACTACTTGTGGCAATCCTGTCTGCTCCAGTGTCCTAATCTGTCTTGGAATTAATCTGAAGGCTGCCGCCAAACCGCCTCGTTGCTTATACAAGTTTACCCTAAATCTGGCCTTACCCTCAAAATCCAGGCCTAAATCAAGCTCCCAGTTTTGGGTCAGGATATTCTTCTGATGGGGAACCAGTAAAGGAAAGATTAACCCTTCAATCTCGGGTTCAGAAGTCTTTTCTGTACCCTGTATTGCCACCAGTTCCCCATTTACCCTAAGCGAGGGCATCTCTCCCACTAAAATATGCAGATCAGAAGCATTTCTGGCAATTGTCAGATCCAATAATTGTTGAATAGTCATTACATTAGTCTTGTGCTACCCTGAGCACTTCCTCCAGGGTTGTCACCCCTTCTAAGGTTTTCAAAAAACCATCTTGTTTAAGTGTCATCATACCTTCTGCAGTCGCCTGTTTTTCTATCTGAGCCGTAGACGCCCTCCCAAGTAATAATCTCATAATTTTATCTGAAACTACAAGTACCTCAAAAATCCCGATCCTGCCCAGATAACCAAGATTACCACATTCTACACAACCTTTTCCCTTAAAAAGTTGGATTTGTTTTGTCGGCATATATATACCTAAAATTGAAGTTATATTTTCCAAAACTTCGGGAGGAGGGTTGTAGGCGTAACGGCAATGTGTACAAATCTTCCTTAAAATCCTTTGCCCAACTACAGCATTTATGGAAGAAGCAAGTAAAAACGGCTCTGCACCCATATCCAAAAGTCTTGGCAAAGCGCCTGATGCAGAATTAGTATGGAGGGTGGAAAAAACCTGGTGGCCGGTCAGTGCAGCCTGAATCGCTAACTCAGTTGTTTCTGTATCCCGTATCTCCCCCACGAGGATTATATTGGGATCTTGGCGTAAAAAAGAGCGCAGGGCTGATGCAAAAGTTAAACCGATCTGGGAATTAACCTGAACCTGGTTCGCACCTGCGATATGGTATTCAACTGGGTCTTCAATTGTCAGAATATTGACTTTTGTGGAAGACAACCTGGATAAAATTGAATATAGGGAGGTTGTTTTACCGGAACCAGTAGGACCACATATTAGTATTATCCCATGGGTCCTTAACAGTTGTGCATCAAGGTTTTTTAATGCACTTGCCCTAAGCCCCAATTCTTGTAGCGTCGGCGGCTGGGTAGATTTAGGTAAAAGGCGCAAAACCACCTTTTCCCCGAAAACAGTTGGAAGGGTTGAAACACGCAGGTCTATATCAACATCATGGTAGTCAAAAGTAAAACGGCCATCTTGAGGAAGCCTGTGCTCGTCAATCTTAAGGTTTGCCAAAATCTTAACCCTGGAGATCACTGCTTCATGTACTTTTTTCGTTATTTTTATTTTCTCATGCAATATACCGTCAATTCTAAAACGAACCCGGGTCTGACCTTCTTCCGGCTCTATATGGATGTCTGAAGATTTAGTTTTAGCGGCATATTCTAAAAGCTGCATGACTATATTGGAAACAGGAGCCTCCCTGATAACTTCAGCCTTATCCAATTCCGAAGGTTTTTCTTCTACAGCCACCTCTCCAACTTCCTTGAGAGCTGAAACAACCTGGGATGTTAAGTTTTGTTGGTACTGCTCACTAATCACCTTCATGATATCGTCCGGTAAAGCCAGGAACCGTTCGATCTTTTTATTGGTTTTTTTCTCGATAAATTGAATTACCTGCAGATCTAAAGGATCTGCCATCGCCACAAATATGGTGTCCTGGTTCTGCCCAAAAGGTATCAGTTTATACCGCCTTGCTACCTGTTCCGGGATAAGACTTAAGGCTTCTGTTGAGACCGCCTTACCTTCCATTTTGATAAAAGGAACATTGAGCTGCAGTGCGTGCACTCGGCCAACCTGTTCAGGTGTAGCAAAACTGTGGTCTAAAATAATTTTTTCAGTACTTTGACCGGTACTGATACTTTCAAGCTTGATGGCAGAAACCTGGTCGGGCCTGAGTAAGCCTTCAGAAAGCAGTATATCTTCTACTGAATTTTGTTGATTTGGCTGCATCTATTCCATTATTATAAAGTTTGGAGCCACTGTCAATAATCTCATTGATATTTACAACCACAGGCCGTATATTTCCTATTATGCTTGTAAAGATTTTGATTTCGCCGCTTTTGGAATCAAGAATCAGAGGGGCGGAGGAGATTTTAACTCAAATACAACTGACTCAAAAACACCCTGATGTTTTGTGGTTTCCTAACCACTCCAAACTTGGGGTGGAACAAGCAAACACTATCAGGGAACACTTAAGTTTAAAACCATATTCTGCCAATAACCGAGCTATCGTGATAGAAAGTGCACAAAATTTTACTTTGGATGCTCAAAATGCACTACTCAAAACCCTGGAGGAACCTCCAGAGAATGCTGTAATTATCCTGGGCGCTGAAACAGAACACAATTTACTACCAACAGTTCTATCAAGGTGTAATGTGGAATTTTTAGAAAAGACGCCTTTTTTAGGTAGAGATATAGAAAACTATGACCGGTCAGTGGAAGGGTTAATAGATATGTCCCTGGAGGAGAGATTTGAATATATTGAAAAGCTCAAGGACAGAGAGGGCTTCCTGCAAACGCTCATCATATTTTTTCAAAAACAGTTAAAATCCCAACCCGGGAATGGGATTTTGGAATTTGCCAAAGACCTGCTACAGGCAGAAGAGTGGGTCAAATCTAACGGCAATATCAGGGCAATTCTGGAATATTTAATGCTAAAAATACCATAATTAAAACCTCGTGATTATATTTTTGGGTTTTTCTGACAACCTAATCTATATATCAACTCTTGCAAAATCAGTCCTGAGCTGTTAAACTAACATCTCAGGGTTAAACTAATATGGCTAAAGATATTTCTGAATACGGTGCAAAAGAGATCCAGGTTTTAGAGGGCCTTGAACCGGTCCGTAAAAGACCCGGGATGTATATCGGCTCAACTGATGAACGCGGGCTTTGGGTAATGATCAAAGAGATTATTGATAACTCTGTTGATGAAGCGATGGCGGGAAGATGCAAAAATGTCTGGATCACTTTACAAAAAGAGGACTTCGTAACTATTGCTGATGATGGCCTCGGAATACCATGGGAAGAACATCCAAAAGTAAAAAAATCAGCGCTTGAGGTGGCTATGACAGTTTTGCATGCAGGCGGCAAGTTTGGTGAGGGAGCTTATAAGGTTTCGGGCGGGCTGCATGGCGTTGGGGCTTCAGCTGTCAATGCACTATCTTCATACATGCGGGTGGAAACCCGCAGAGGCGGACAAACTTATTTCCAGGAATATGTCCGGGGTAAACCTAAAGCCCCTGTTGCAAAAGAGGAACAAGAGGCTTCTTTCAACTATTTTTTCCCCTGGGTCACTGAATCCGGAGTCAGGACTACTTTTAAAGCAGACAGCGACATACTTTCTGTGACAGAACCAAAGCTTGAAACAGTCCTAAAACAGGTCAAAAACCGGGCATATCTGGTGGCAGGGCTTGCTTTCCATCTTTATGACGAAAGATCTGACAAAGAGTACCATTATTATTTTGACTCCGGCATCACTGCACTGGTCAGGCATTTAAACAAAAATAAAACTCTTATCAACCAACCCCCGATATATCTGCACCGGGCGATTGAAGGGGTGGATGTAGAAGTAGCCATCCAATATACAGATGCCTACGCCCAAAATATAGAATCTTATGCCAATGTCCAGTCTACTGAGGATGGGGGAACACATCTGACAGGCTTTAAGACCGCACTCACCCGGGCAATCAATGATTATGCCAGAAAACAGGGCCATCTTAAAGATAAAGATGATAATTTAACCGGAGATGACACTCTGGAGGGATTGACTGCAATAGTTGCCATCAAGATGAATTCTGAAAAACTTCAATACGAGTCGCAAACCAAAAATAAGTTGGGTAACACTGAGGTTGCACCTATTGTCTCCCAGGTAGTCAAAGAGGGGTTGGATATGTATTTTGAGGAAAATCCTCAGGAAGGACGCAAAATCATAGAGAAGATACTCCTGGCGGCAAGAGCAAGATTAGCTGCCAGGGCTGCTAAAGATGCAGTTCTGCGAAAAGGCGCCCTGGAAGGGATGACATTACCGGGGAAGCTTGCCGATTGCCAGGAAAAGGATCCATCACAATCAGAGCTTTATATAGTTGAGGGTGACAGTGCAGGAGGAAGCGCTAAACAGGGGCGCGATAGAAAATCTCAGGCGATCCTGCCCCTTAAAGGCAAGATCTTAAATACCGAACGGGCAAGGCTTGATAAAATTTTGGAATTTGAAGAGATTAAAGCTCTGGTCATAGCACTGGGGACAGGGATAGGGGATAGCGTAAGCTATGACAGACTCCGCTACCACAGAATCATACTTATGACTGATGCTGATGTTGACGGGTCGCATATCCGGACTCTGCTTTTAACCTTTTTCTTCAGATATCTACCGGAATTGATAACCAGGGGGTATATTTATATTGCACAACCACCCCTTTATAAAATCCAAAAAGGCAAGGAAATTGATTATGCTTATTCTGATGAAGAAAAGGACATTTTGTTGAAAAGACATAAACTCCCCGAAACTCCCGTTCAAGATGATGTGGTGTCTCAAAAAACATCAGGGGTAAATATCCAAAGGTATAAAGGCTTGGGTGAAATGAACCCTGACCAACTTTGGGAAACAACAATGAACCCGGAGTTTCGGGTGTTAAAACAGGTTACTGTAGAGGATGCAACCGCTGCTGATGAGGTGTTTAATATGCTGATGGGTGATGAGGTACCGCCCCGCAAACGTTTTATCCAAACCCATGCGAAGCAAGCGATTCTTGATATTTAACAAGAATTGTGCGCGAAGCTATAAGCGAGTTTCTTGACATTTATATAAACCTATAGTATAATATTCTCCATAATGAATATTGAACACGAACCTCAAATTAATGGTTACGGCGCTTTTGGCAGTGTAGAGGAATTTGCCCTGGCTGTTGAGGCGAGGAAAAAAGCAGGATTACCCCTTACCGGCAGCGGTGAAATTTTGCTGGGGGCTGAATTTATCAGCAGGTGGGAGATTAAAAAACCTCATATCAACTATCCGCGGCTGAAAGTCAATGTCAGTACCCGCGGGGATCTGGTCATAACTTCTGATGAACCGATCGCAGGGCTTGGCCCCTGGAAAACACTAAACCCAATTATTTAACCGAACAACTGACACAAACTGATTTTATTTTTACAAGTTGGTATTATATACCATAATGTATACAACAATCGGTAAACAACAGATATATTATCAAAAAGTGGGCAAGGGCAGGGATCTGGCTATGCTCCATGGCTGGGGACAGGATGTATCCAGTTTCTGGGGTGTTGCAGAATTACTCAAGAATGATTTCACCCTATGGCTAATAGACTTACCTGGATTCGGGAGGTCTGATCTGCCTCAAAAACCATTTACAGTTTCAGATTATGCTGAAGTTATCAGGCAGTTTATTTTGCGAAATAAGATCCGTGATGCTGTTTTACTAGGCCATTCATTGGGCGGGCGGATCGCCATAAAACTTGCAGCCTCTCAAAAATCACACCCGGGGGATGTGATTTCAAAGTTAATTTTGGAGGATGCGGCAGGAATTAAACCTAAAAGGGATCTGATTAAATTTTTTATCTACCCGGCGGCCAAAATTTTCCGTCATCTGCCCAATTTTTTAAACCTTAAAAATAAATTGCGCCACTGGTTTTATAAAAGCTTGAAAGCTGATTATATAAATGCCGGCCCACTTAAAGAGACGCTGACTAATATCCTTGAAGAAGACTTAACACCGGATCTGCCCAGAATCACAACAGAGACGCTGCTCATCTGGGGCGAAAAGGACCCAACCCAAGAAGCATCCCTCAGTAATGGGAAAAAGATGTACAAACTGATTCCTAATGCCAGGCTTGAAGTCATAGAAAACGTTGGCCATTTTCCGCACCTGGAAAATCCGGAAAGGTTTGTGTACTGGATTAAGGAGTTCATTTTATGAAATATCTAAAAATATTATTTCCTTTATCGGATCATCTTTATATATTTCAGATACTGGAATACAACCCGGTGGCATTTATTAACTGGTTTCTAAGATACCCCTTCAAACGAAATTTGCAGAAAAAACATCAGCTGACTGCTACCCCTAAAGCAAGTCTGCTATTTATTATTTCACTGCTGCTGATGACTAAGGCTGCCATCATATCAAACTTATTGTTTCTGAGGGGTTTTGATTTGCCGGTGGTTATATTTCTTATTATATATTTTCAACTTTTTTCACCTATTTTTCTACTTTTTAGCCAACTCATACTCTGGCCTTATGAACAATATTCCAAAAGAAAGATTATTAAGGCTGCACAAAAAAAGCTTGCCCAATGTAAAGGGTTAAGGATAGTTGCCATAACCGGAAGTTTTGCCAAAACATCCACTAAAAATATGCTCTATACTTTGCTTTGGAAAAAATACCGAGTCGTAAAAACTCCTAAAAGTTATAATAACCCGCTGTCTATTGCCCAAACTATTCTGAAGGATGTCAAAGATAATACGGAAATTCTGATAGTAGAAGTCGGGGCATACAAAAAAGGTGAGATCAGAAAAGTAACCGGCTGGTTAAAACCGGATATGGGGATAATTACAGGCATAGCCCCTCAGCATCTGGAAAGGTTTGGATCTTTAAAAAATATTGCCCATGCAAAATTTGAACTGGTGGAAGGACTGGCAAAAAATAGTATTGCTGTTGTAAACGGGGAAAGTGAAATGCTGATTAAACTGGCTAAAAAAACAAAATGCAAGGTAATTTTTTATGGCACACAGAAGAATTTGTATTATGCATCTGGTATTAAAGTTGCACTACCGGGAACATCTTTTATTTTACACACCACCCAAAATTTGTTACCGATCAATATCCCTCTTATTGGAGAACACCATGTCCAAAACTTTTTAGCAGCAGCTGCGGCAGCTTCATCTTTAGGAATGAGCCTGAAGGAGATAGGGGAGAGGGCGGACAAATTTCTGCCAACCCCGCACCGGCTTGAGATAAAAAATGAGGGCAGTATGACAATAATAGACAACAGCTACAACACCAATCCAGATTCTGCAAAAATTTCTTTTAAGCTTTTAAAGGAGTACCCGGGCGGTCAAAAAATCATAATAACCCCGGGACTGATTGAGTTGGGCAGTGAAAGCTCCACTAAAAATCAGGAATTTGCAAAAGATGCTGCAAAAATTGCAAATGAAATAATAATAGTAGGGGAGACTAATAAAAAAGATTTGCTTGCAGGATTAAAAAATGCAAAATTCCTCAAAGGCAAAACCCACACAGCCAAGGATTTACAAGACGGCATGGATCTTTTACGTAAGATTGCCAAAGAGAGTGCGGTCGTCCTTATTGAAAATGATTTACCGGATCAATACTTTTAAAACTTAACGTGCAACGTATTGATTTCTTTTTTGTTTTCTTCTTTCTCTGATAAAAGCTACTGTCGGACCGACAAAGACACCTGTAAAGCTTATGAATAGCGTTTCATTATAGGTTTGCCTCCCAATTAACTGATTTATACCTGCATAAGCCAGGGGCGTAATCAACCCTCCCCAATATACTCCACTCAACAAAGCATTATTCATGCTATTTTGCCTTACTTGTTCTTCCAATTTTTTAATGTGTTGTTCTCGATCCTGAGACATGTTTGAAGATTATATCACATTGTCAATATTGTCAAGCATCATTTTTTTGATCCTGAACCGGAAGCCATTTGGGAGAGTAACCCTGAATTAAGGGTGTACTGGGTCTTTTTCTGATCCTCAAACCTTTCCAAAGCATAGTTGATTAATTTGTCCAAAAGCTGCGGGTATCTGAGCCCTGATTTTTCCCAAAGGTAAAAAGCCAGAGAACCCGGGGGGGAATTTATCTCATTCACCCAAAATTTTTCCAGTTTAGGATCTACAAAAAAATCTATCCTGGCCACACCGCAGCCGTCAAATGATTTAAAAATTTTCACTGTTGCCTGCTGAATCTGTTTTGTCAGTTTTTCACTGATGGGGGCGGGGATAACCCTGGAAAGCGAAGCCATACCGGCACCCTTACCACCTTTGCCACCCCGCTTGTACTTATCCTCAAAGCTTAAAATTCCGGAGGATGCAACCGGCATCTCACAGACAGAGGCTTTTACATCCTCACCATACCCTAAAACAGAACAATTAACCTCTATACAGTTTTCAAAAGCTTCCTCAACTAAAATTTTATCCGAGTAGACTGAGGCAACTTCGATGGCAAAGGAGAGTGAATCCTCATCTTTGGCGGGATTTATCCCGATTGATGAACCGATATTGGCAGGCTTAATAAATAAAGGGAATTCCATGTCATCCTGCTCGCGAAGCGGTGCTTCCTCTACTTGTTTCAGGATCTTTTTAGGATTCTTCTCCCATTCTTTTCTGTTTACTGCAAAATATTTCCCAACTCCTAAACCCAGTTCCTTATAAACCGCTTTTTGCAAAACTTTATCCATACCCAATGCCGAACCTGTTACACCAAATCCGACATAAGGGATCTGGTAAATCTCAAAAAGCCCCTGGATGCAACCATCCTCCCCGAAGCTGCCGTGGAACAGGGGAAATGCCACATCAATTGGAGTAAATTTTTTAAAAAAACCCTGTTTTAAGTAACCGCCATGACCAAATTTATTGGCCAAAAAAAGCTGGGCGGATGAAAGGAGTAAGCTTTCTATATCCTTGTAATTTTTAATATCCAAAAATTTCGGGTTGGTGAAAAAGTGGCCTGATTTATCAACATAAATTGGGATTATCTCATATTTATTTTTATCCAAATTCTCATAAGCCTGAAGGGCAGTAATAACGCTTACTTCATGTTCCACACTCCGTCCGCCAAAAAATAAACCAATGCTGAGCTTCATACCATAAATTATACTTCATCAGGCTAACCATAGGCAAAAATGATGAATCTACCCACGACCTAACGGTCGGGGTATCTTCTCTCGATCGGAACTCAATCGCTTTTGGAAAACCCACGACTTTACAGTCGGGGTTTTATCGAGATAAAATGCACTTGTAATGAAAAAAGTCCACTTCATGGGCATAGGCGGGTCAGGCGCATCATCTTGCGCTGCAATAGCTCAAGCTCAGGGATATCAGGTAACAGGCTGTGACACAAATCCTTATAATGAATTCACTCAAAGTTTTGACAGGGATATTTTGTCATCAGAACATTTACCTTCCCACATCTCAAGTGGGAATGTAGATCTGTTAGTAATTTCACCTGCCATCACATCCCTCGACCCAGATAACCCAGAAATAATTGAAGCCAAAAAAAGAAAAATTAAAGTCATGACCTGGCAGAAATTTTTGGGAAAATACTTAATGAAAGACAAATTTGTTATTGCTGTCTGCGGAACCCATGGCAAAACAACCACCACAGCTATGATTGGACAGCTGCTGGAGGATGGGGTACTGGATCCAACAGTTTTAATCGGCACCATCGTCAAAAAATGGGGGACAAATTGCAGGGCTGGGAAAAGCAGATATTTTGTAGTTGAGGCAGATGAATTCAATAATAACTTTTTAAATTATGACCCTGATATTGCAGTTTTAACCAATATTGAGATGGACCACCCTGAATATTTTAAAGATTTTACTTCATACAAAAGGAGTTTCCAGAATTTTTTGCATAAATCACAAAAAATGATCATCGCCAATCTGGAAGATTCCGGGAGTTTTGAAACTTTAAAAGAAAAGGGGGCAGGGTATGGAATATTTTTTAAACCAATTCTGGACTATTCAAAAATGAAAATAGATTTTCCTTTAAAAGTTCCTGGGGATTTTAACCTCTTGAATGCTTCCGCAGCTTACCAGGTTGGCCTGGCGGTAGGGATCCAGGAAACAGCCATACAAAAAAGCTTAATGGGATTTGAAGGGTCAACCAGAAGATTTGAACTTTTGGGAGAGGTTAATCCTTCGACAAGCTCAGGACCTAGCGGTGCAAAAATCTATTCTGATTTTGCCCATCATCCGACTGAAATCGAGAAAACCCTGCAAGCTGCCCGGGGGAAGTATCCTGACCAAAAGATTTGGGTTATTTACCAACCCCATATGTTTACAAGGACAAAAGCTTTTTTTGATAATTTTGTCAAAGTTTTTCAAGAAGCAGGGGTTGACCAAATTTATATAATTGACATTTATCCTTCCAGGGAAAAAGATACAGGGATCACCAGCAGCAAAGCGCTTGTTGAGGCTATCGCCAGAAACAATGTAAAATACATAAGCCAAATAGGGGATTTAACAAAAGTTTTGTCAAAGGTCATAAAAAAGGGTGATGTTTTATTTTTCATGGGAGCAGGGGATATAGACAGTATTGCCAGAGAGTTTGTCAAAGCATATGCAAAATAATTTTTAAAATCCATGGATAAATATATAAACCAAAAAATACTAATATTAGGGCTTGGGATAAACCAGGGTGGGGTAGGGGCGGCAAAATTTTTTGCCAAGATAGGGGCAGACTTAAGAGTCACAGACTTGAAAGATGCAAAAACCCTTAAGGTTTCTATTGACCAACTTAAAAAGTTTAAAAATATTGAGTATATCCTCGGCAAACACAGATATGAAGATATTGATTGGGCAGATTTAATAATCAGAAATCCTGCTTTGAAACCTGACAACAAATTTCTTGAGTATGCAAGGGAGAAGGGCAAGAAAATTGAAACTGATATGGGAGTATTCTTGGAGTTTGTCAAACCCGAACAGATTATTGGCATCACCGGAACCAAGGGTAAGTCTACAACTTCATCGCTGTTATATGAAATTTTAAAAAAATGCAAACCTGATGTAATGTTTGCAGGCAATATCGGTAAAAGCGCGCTCGACTCAGTCACAAAAGTCAAACCATCAACCCTGGTGGTTTTGGAAATTTCCTCTTTTCAGCTGGAGGCTTTTGACGAACATAAAGTTGCCCCTAAATTTGCTGTCATTACAAATATCTATCCCGACCATCTTAATTATTACCAAACTATGAAGGATTATATAAATTCAAAAAAATTAATTTTCAAAAATCAGCAAAAAAATGATTTTCTTTTTATCAGAAAAGGGGACAGGATTGTTGATAAACCAGAATTCCTCAAAGGATTAAAAAGCCAGCGGATCTATTTCTCATCAAAGGATCTGTCCAAAAACTTCTCTGCTTATTTAGAAGGCGAACACAACAGGGAAAATATGTCAGCGGCGCTAGCTGTGGTAAAAACAATGGGTTGTAACACTAAAAAGGCCCTGGACGTGATGAAAAAATTCAAAGGAGTCCAGTTCCGCCTTCAGAAAATTTATGACAAAAAAGGCATAAAAATTTACAATGACTCTGCTGCCACCAACCCCGATGCAGCGATCCAAGCTCTCAAAGCTTTGGCTTCCCACATGGAAAGTGGGAGTTCAAATATTATATTAATAGTGGGTGGTGTCAATAAAAATCTGAATTACGGAGATTTTGCGGAAGCTATTGAAAAATATGCAAGAGCTGTCTATTTTTTGGAAGGTGATGCAACAGATACAATAATTTCAAATTTCAAAAAAATACACCCGCTTCTCGAACAAAATGCAAAATTAATAGGAATTTATAATAACCTGGAAAAATTACTGCGGGATGTTAAAAAAAATATACAAGTTGGCGACGTTATACTTTTTTCTCCTGGGGCAGCATCCTTCAACCTGTTTCAGAATGAATTTGACAGGGGAAAGAAATTTAACCAGGCAGTTGCAAAAGTTTTCCAAACTTAAGTGCTTGGTTTTTAGTATACCAATTTGTTAGAATAAGAAAGGGGACAACCCTTTTTTCATGCCTTCTTTATGAGTAATATCGGTAAAATCCAACCCATCTCACTTATTGATGAAATGCAAAAGTCCTATTTGGACTATGCAATGAGTGTCATAGTTTCAAGAGCTCTTCCAGATGTCAGGGACGGATTAAAACCAGTCCAGCGGCGCATCATTTATGCCATGCACCAGCAGGGCTTGCACCACAATGCAAGATATCAAAAATCCGCTGCAGTAGTAGGGGAGGTTATGAAGCATTTCCATCCCCATGGCGACTCATCTATTTACGATGCTATGGTACGGATGGCACAGTCATTTTCCATGCGCTATCCGCTGGTGGACGGACAGGGAAATTTTGGTTCAGTGGATGGTGACTCTCCAGCAGCTATGCGGTATACAGAAGCCAGGCTGTCTGCAATCTCCGATGAGCTATTGAGGGATATCGGTAAAAATACTGTAAATTTTATTGACAACTATTCCGGCACAACCCAGGAACCTGTCTGGCTGCCCTCAGTTATCCCCAATCTGCTGCTTAACGGCGCCTCAGGCATAGCAGTTGGGATGGCTACCCAAATTCCTCCCCATAACCTCGGAGAAATAATTGATGCCTTAATTTATATGATAGAACACCAGGAAAAACCAGATGATGCTAAAGCTCAAAAACTCAATGAACCAGCAAATCAAAAAAACTTTGAACCATTCAGTTCTGTTGCCACCACAGACGACCTGATGAAATTTATCAAAGGCCCTGATTTCCCCACGGGTGCATCTATATACGATGCTTCAGAGATTCAAGCCGCTTATACAACCGGCAGAGGAAGAATTGTCATCAGGGCAAAAGCTGATATTGAGGAGACAAAAAGCGGGCGGTTCGATATCATCATCACTGAACTACCATACCAGGTTAACAAAGCCTTGCTTATTGCAAAAATTGCAGAATTGGTAAAGGAGAAAAAAATTGATGGTGTTGCGGATTTGCGGGATGAGTCGGACAGAAGAGGTATGCGGGTGGTAGTGGAGCTAAAAAGGGATGGGAAACCCCAGTCAATTTTAAACAATCTCTATCAACATACAGCCATGCAGTCTGTTTTCAATGTCAATATGGTCGCCCTATCTGACGGTGTCCCACACCTGATGACTCTCAAAAGAATCCTGGAGGAGTTCATACACCACAGACAGATAGTAATCACCAGAAGATCCAGATTTGAACTTACAGAAGCAAAAGCCAGAGAACATATCCTGGAGGGTTTGAAAATTGCCGTAGACAACATAGATGCAGTAATAGACACAATCAAAAAGAGCAGGGATGCTGATGAAGCCAAGGAAAACCTTATGAAAAAATTTAAACTGACTGAAATCCAATCTGTTGCAATTTTGGACATGCAGTTAAGAAGGCTTGCGGCACTGGAGAGAAAAAAGATCGAGGATGAGTTAAAACTCATCAGGGAGCTGATTGCATATCTGGAAGATCTGCTGGCACACCCGGAAAAAATCCTTAAAGTTATCCGGGAAGAACTTTTAAAAATTAAGGAGAGGTATGCCGATGACCGGAAGACCCGCGTATACAAACAGAAGGTCGGTGATTTCTCTGAAGAAGACCTGGTTGCCGATGAACAAACCATAGTTACTGTTACCAGCGGCGGTTATATTAAAAGACAGTCGCCTTTTTCCTTCAGAACCCAAAACAGGGGGGGCAAAGGAGTATCCGGCATGACCACCAAAGAGCAGGATGCTGTCAGCCATATTTTCTACACCAGAACCTTAGATAACCTGCTCTTTTTTACGGATAAGGGTAGGGTTTTCCAAATTAAGGTTTGGGAGATACCGGAAACCTCCAAGACGGCCAGAGGTCAGGCTATTGTCAACCTGATAAACATTGACCAAGGGGAGAAAATTACAGCGATGCTGACTATCAAATCAAAAGATCCGATTAAATCTCTGTTTATGTGTACTAGAAACGGCAATGTTAAAAAAACATCAATAACAGAATACGCCAATATCCGCAAAAACGGGTTGATTTCGATCAAACTCGATCCCGGCGATCTGCTTGGTTGGGTCGTACCTACCAAAGAGGAGGATGATCTGATCCTGATCTCCCGAAAAGGTCAATCCATCCGTTTTGGTGAATCCCAGGTCAGACCTACCCATAGGGATACTTCTGGAGTAAGAGGGGTCTTTTTGACAAAGGATGACGAGGTAGTTTCCATGAACCTAATAGAGGATCCCAAAGCCCAGGTTTTGGTGGTGATGGAAAATGGACTTGGTAAAAAAACTGACCTGTCGGCTTGGAAAAGACAGGGCAGGGGAGGAACGGGCATAAAAGCAGCCCAGGTGACGGACAAAACCGGAAAAATTGTAACCGCGGAGATTGTCGGTAAAGGTGATGACACCTTGGTTATGACATCCAATAAAGGCCAGCTGATCAAACTTAGCCTGAAGGATGTCCCGACATTGCAAAGGCAAACACAGGGTGTCATACTGATGAGGGTCAGAATGGGGGAGAAAGTTGCTGCTGCAACAGTAGTATCCAGTAAGGAGCGTTCCGGAGAAACAGAAGAATGATTAGTATTTAAATGGAAAAAAAACTGTCTGTAATTTTTACCCTTTATTTCTTATTCGGGATTATTTTTGCATTCGCTTTCGCACTTTATTACAGATGGCCACCTTTAGGATATTTAAGCCCCGGGTTTTATGTGGTAACTTTTACCTGGCCCTACCAGGCAATAGGGTTTATCCGGGACCTCCTTAACTTTGGCCTGGCAGGAAAACCAATTTAAGGCATATCTTGACTACTGATAATACTTTGTGAGTACAATATAAGTAGGAGGTGAGATTAATTTGGGACTTATTATCTTTATATTGCTCAACTCGCTGGCTTTGATCATTACTGACTGGTTGCTACCGGGGTTTAATATTGCAGATTACCAAACAGCCATACTTGCTGCAATCGTAATAGGCCTAATCAATACATTTATTAAACCATTCCTGCTTTTTATAACAGCCCCATTGAATTTTATGACACTGGGTCTTTTTGCTTTTGTAGTTAATGCAGTGGTATTATCCCTGACTTCCTGGATCCTGGGAAGTACATTCATCCTGGATAGTTTCTGGTGGGCAATTATGGCAGCAGCAGTACTGTCCGTTGTTTCAACTGCCTTGTCAACCCTGGCTAGAGATTTGGCAGTCACCGGGAAAAAACGGAAGCATTAGATACGATCCTTAAGTTGGGGGATTAACGAGATATTAGAATTACCCAGCATCTTCAAGATACTTTTTACATCATTACCGTTATCTAAAAGGTTGGTTGTAAAGTTGTGACGGAGGGTATGGGGGGTAGCTTTGACTAACAAACCTGATAATTTAACATACTTTTCCACTATTCTCTCAATTGACCGGGGAGTAAGCCTCATCTTCTCTCCCTCATTTTCAGAATCAATGCTGCCTTGAAACCTGATAAATAGCGGGGCAAAGCTGTCTTGCCGTGACCTGATATACCGATCCAACCACCGTGCTGCCGAATCGGATATAAACACCATACGCTCCTTACCTCCCTTACCCCTCACCCCAAATTCCTTTCTTTGCAGATTAATCTGTGAAATGTTTAAAGAAGCGAGCTCTGAGACTCTTAAACCTGTTGAAAACAACACTTCCAAAACAGTCCTGTCCCTTAATCCATCTTTTCGTGTTACATTAGGCGCCATAAATAACCTTTCCAAATCACCTGCATCTAAAACTTTCAAGGGAGAAGGCTCTTGTATACCCAATTCTATCTTTTCAGCAGAAAGTGTCTTGATATCATTTTCAGCCAGATATTTTACAAAGCTTCTTAAAGCAATTAAAAAGAAGTTTTGAGTTATTTTTTTAAGAGGTTCCTGGGTTTTTTGATCTGTGCAGCGGGCGAGATAAAATCTGTACCGCCTAATGAGCTCAGGATCAATCGCGGAGGGATTTATCTCCCCGGCAAAATCCTGAAACCGCCTAAGATAGTGGTCGTAATTTTTGATAGTTTTTGGGGATGCATTCCTTTCCAGCTCCAGATATTCCAGATAATTAGTAATCAGGGCAGAAAGAATCATCAATTAAAGAAAAGCAAGTCCCAGAATTCCCAAGACAGTCAAAATACCTCCAATGATAGTTAGCATCATAGTTGGTCCTATAATACCAGGACAGGTCCCTCCAGGACATAGTGTTGGAGGAGGGGTTGCTGATTGGGAACTTGATGCCGGGACAAAGGTAGCAAGAGGCGGTGAGGTTGACCCAATTTGCCCTTGCCCGGACGGACCTGGGCTAGCACTTTGGCCGGCGCAGGTGCCTGTACCAATAGTATAACTGCCGTTTATTACAGAATTTAACACATCAGCTACCGTACCTCTCTCTACTACATTTGAATCCGTAGTTTTAGTTTTATTATTAGGATCAAATTCCAAAATGATTTGGGTTAAACCTGTTGGGGCGTTTTGAGGAACGGTAAAGTTCACTGTAGCCAGAGTACCACTGCTAGAAAACGCCTCCTGTACTGAAGCTAAACCAGAGATATTGATTTTTCTTGCCTGGGCATCAATAAAATTCCCAGGATAATCCGGGTAAATGGATCCGCTGATAATAGTTTGAGGGGTTACCCGAGTTGGGTCATAGTCCAAAATTGCGTCAGTCCCATCGGTTTGAGTACCCTGAGTATTAAGGTCAATTTTTATAGAAAAACTGCAGCCGCGGTTGAATGTTCCTGACGACGGATTCAAAGACAGGGTGGCTGCAAACGTCAAGCCTGGATTAATTAATAAGGAACATGCCGCCATAAATACTAGTAGGCACGACAGCCAGTTTTTGACTCTATTCATTTTTTTATCTCACAGGTATCGCAAGCAGTCGTTAGATTCGGATCCCAAATGCACACATCATCCTTTTTCTTCCCTCCCTGGCATTCTTGGGTACCCTGACCTCCTGCCCCGTCCCAACAGATCTGTGAATATCCTTCACAACGGTCTGAGGTGGCAGTTGTAACCTGACCTAAATCCCGGCTGCCGATTTGTAAATCAAGGTTGTAAACTTTGGTTAAAATATCATCTGTTGTTTTAGTCTCAATGATATTTGAGTCCGTAGTCAACCCCTTTTCGAAGTTAACAGCAATAGTTGCATTACCGCTTTTTTTGGTTTTAAAAGATAATACCCCAAAGGTACCAGTGCCATTAAAACCGTTTTTGTCAGGGTAGGCGATACCAGAAATTTCGATGATGCCAACTTTCGCATCATCGCTGACAATGGGGTATTCATCGTATACCTCACCCTCGCTGAATGCAGAACTGCCTGCTGTCTCAAGTAAATTAGGGTCGTAATTTAGAACTACATCCATACCATCTGTAGTATGACCTCCAGTTGAGATTTTGATTGTAACTTTAACCGTGTCTCCTACGGGCAGATTTTTCTTGTCCGCAATTAAAACAATTTTACCCCCAGAAACCGGCTCCAATACCTTAATTCTGGAAGATTGGAACGGAGTTTGCAAAATATTCATACCAACAAAAAGCCCAAACAGGATGACGGCCACTAAAATGACAATCCAAACTTTATAGTGCTTAAGAAATCTCGAAAAACTACTGTTTGGCAACTCTCCTCCGGGCGAAGAGATTTGAGCTGGTGAAAGCGACATATCGCTTTCGTATACTTCCGGTAATTTCTCTTTACTCATAGTTCTGACTCATCCCTGCTATTAAAATCATACCTCATACAGGCCCAATCAAATGAATTCACTTTATTATCCCTGTTAAAATCTCCATTTCTTTGGGAGGATGACCTGCTTTCCCCCCATTCTCTATTTAACTCTGCTTTATCCGCTGAATTAATTACACCATCTCCGCCGTCTAAAGGAAAGATATCACCAACAGGCAGTATCATATCAGGAATGATATTTACCCCTTCCTCAGCTGTAAAGGTAAATATCCGCCTTAAAGACATCGGCGCTTTCACAGAGATGGTATAAGTTTTACCTGTTTCAAATTTTGTTTTAAGCCCTTGGACCTTCCCTTTTTTATCAACACTGACTATCTCTTTTTTGGGTTTAGATGTAGCGCTGCCCGATGCTTCGACCGAAGAAGGATCAGGTTCTTGGACAATAACAATTTCAACATCTTCTTGGGCATGATCACTGGGCTTGCGGCAAAACAATTTGGTCCCAAATTCAAGCTGCTCAAGCTGCCCGAGGGTACAGACTGTCTTGACCTCAACCCCATCAATCCTTTTTATTGCCAGAGGAAACTCTGCAGCCTCGTCTAACTGCCCGAGGGAAAACTTTAACAGGGCATTGATGTTATTGTTATCCCATCTGTTAATTCTTACATCACCTGCACCAGAAGAATCATCGATTAAAAACTGGCCTTGCTCACTTCCAAAATTATTACCGGTCAGTTTGAATCTGATGCCATCCTCACCTAAACTCGTGGAACAGCTTTTGGAGGTAATTTGCGGATCCGGACCAACAAATTTTATGGAAGCGTTCTTCCTTACAATAGTCCCTTTTGAACCGATAAATTCTATAAAAATAAACTTTTCAGGTTTTTTGTCGTCTGAAAATTTAAAGTTTACAACCACCGGCTCGATGGTGTATGGGATCTGCGGAGCATCTGCCAACCCATCAGGCGTTTCGGCGAATTTATAGAATGAAGTTTTCTCACCTTCAGAAGTAGACGGAGCAGTAGGTGTAGGTGAGGTAACCCCACCACTAGATGAGGGCGTTGGTTTAGGTGTCTTAGTAGGCTTGGGAGTTTTGGTTGGTTTAGGTGTCTTAGTAGGCTTGGGGGTAGGAGTACCGCTACCCCGGCAATAGTTGATATCCCTCTCATGTTCTGCAACCCATGCTTCGGCGGCTTTTTTAGGGTCATTATCGTTTCTCGCCAAAAAATCCTTTTGACTCTGTTCGCCCTCCGTACCAAACAGGCTCAACCCATCACAGGCTTTAATGATCGGAGCATCACTCAAATAGCCGCATACCCCATTGATCTGTCCTTTGTTGCGACATTCATAAAGGTCAGAACAAGCAGCAGACTTTGGTTGTACCTCTATTACATAACCTTCTTGCGCAAACTCTCCACCTTTTTTGTAACAAAAAGTATCAGGGTTGCCGCTGCATTCTGTATACGCATCACCTACATTTTCGCAAGTGTCTGTGTCTGCTTTTGCTATAGGAACAAACTCCTGTAACCAACCCGCTTCTTTTAGTTTTGGCGGCTCTTGGTCTGAAATGGTAATTTTGTCAATCATGAGCTCCCTGGTGCATTTTGATGTCTGTTTTTCATTACTGTACTCTACGGTCACTGTATGCTTCTGGTCTGATAGTTTAGGATTGTCAAAATACTCCTGCCAGACAGTTGTTTTGATAGGTTCGCTCAACACCCTTTTGCCATTCTCTATGCTGACCTTTACAGTAGGCCAGCCGCTGCAATCTTTAGCTTGGGCTCTCACTACAACATATTTCCCGGTGCCTGTAATCTCACCGGTGGCGGTACCTTTTTTGGTAAACCTCCTGGCCTTGCCACCGCTGGCATTGGTGTCATCAAAAACATCCCCATCACCTGTCATAGCCTCTGCTTCCAAAACCTTGCTCACTCCTGGTGTTGGGGTAGGGGTAGCTGTGGGCGTAACTGTAGGGGTAGCTGTAGGAGTTGGTTCAGGTGTTCCAGGAGGCCCAATAGGGGAGACTGCCTCAACAGTAATGGGGTCAAGACAGGTAGCTACCAGCTTATTATCGCGGGCAACAACGCACTTTCCTTCAATAAATTTTACATAACTTTGCTGGGCCCTGGAAGAAATAATCTGCTGCTGCCTGACAAGTGCAATCCCAACAGGCAGACCCAAGGCTATAATAATCAGCAATAAAATATTAACAAGGTTTTTCCTTGTTTTCAGAAGGGTTATTAGATCATTCACTACTTCTATAGTGGAACAAACCAGACCATTTTGTCAACCCCGATCCAACTGCGCTGAGGCCAAGTACTCATTCAAATATTGTACGACAATGATTTATTGGTAAAATCCGGATTTTTTTTAATATATTACTTGTTACCGGGTACAGGTAGGGGATGGAAGCGTTTATGGGACTCCTGGGCAAATTTGTCGGAAGCATTGACATAACGGGTGGTAGTATTTAATGATTCGTGGCCCAGAAGCATTTGTATGGCAACCGGACTGGCTCCTTTCTCTGCCAAATAAGTAGCAAAACCATGGCGTAGGGAGTGAGGACTAATTGGAATATCAATTTTAAGCATTTCACGGTATTTTTTAATTTTTTCCTGTATATATCTGGTGGAAATTCTTCTTTGGGATTTATTAATAGTTTTTCCTTTAGTCGGAACAAATAATGCTTGCTGAGTATCATCTCTAAAACCAAGGTATTGGTTTAGAAATGCTTTTGCTCTTTCAGTAATATATGCAAACCGTTGTTTGCGTCCTTTTCCGGTTATTAAAATCCGTCCAGAACGATTTAAATCGTGTATATTTAGGGATACAAGTTCAGATATACGCATTCCTGTTGCAAATAATACTTCAAGAATAGCCCTATTCCGTGATGCAATTTCTGGATCGGATTCCAATACAGAAGGAGATTCTATCAAGGAGATTAGTTCGCTCAGTTCAGCAACATTTGGGTGCAACCGGTCTCTTTTAACCATCCTGAATTGGTCGGGTATTATTTCTAACCTAAAATCCTGATCAATTAAAAAGCGTAAATATGTCCTTACCGCCGATAAACATCTATTAATACTGGCGGGGGATAGATGTGATTCGATTTTGAGCTTATTTGTAGCAGTTTTCCGGTCATCTGAAGCTAAATATGCCTTAAATTCGAAAACATTTCTTTTATCCATCTGGTTTAAAGTTATCTCTTTTATTTTTAGGAAATCCTCGAATATAACCAGATCTTTTTGATAATTGTAAACAGTTTTGGGTGAGTAGTTATTAGTCTTAAGATATAAAAAAAAATCTTCCACTTGAACCAGCAAGCTATGATTTATTATTCGCATAAGGATGATTATACGCATAATAACTAATCTTGAGTTCAATTGTCAAGTTTAAGGTTACTTCTCGACTCGTCTCGGCGAGGCGGGCGTGGCTTCGCCCGCCTTTGTGGCGTAGCCTTTTCCGGTCGTCTCGCAATTTAGCCTTGAGCCCTAAAATGACCCTTAAAACGGTTTATCGGCAGGGGAGATGTAGGATTGATCATTCTGAGTTTAGGCTGTTACAACGCGCTAAATAAAATTTAAGCTTTATCATCAAAGTACTAAAAAATTTTAAAAAAATTGCAGGATAAATTGGCAGAAATAGGTTCAATAAATCAGACTGAAAAATCTGCATTTTTGGTCCATGCTATCCCTTCATTATCTAAATGGGTGTCCCCTGAGAAATTAGGTTTATAACGTCGGACAATATCATGGTACGATATGCGCTTGGGTAGAAGTATACCCGAACAGAAAGGGTGGTGGAGAAAACAGACGATCAACTTAAATTTCGTTATATTCCGTGCTCCTTTATCACCTTCTTTTGAAATATCTTAAACTTATTCCCTACTGCATCGCTAAGTCCATTTTTTTCACGCGTGTAAATTAATCTTTATAACACCCCTATCATATTTTTATCTTTTTGGGAATAGCTTATAGTTATCCACAATTCTCTAAGTTTGACTATATCATTCTGTATCAATAATCTTTATTAAACTCCCCAGGTAGTCACCAATGAGCTAAACAGTAATAATCCCCCCCCTACTCCAATGTATTCCCAGGTAATTCTTTTGGTCAGTCTATCCTTAATGAATTCAGAAATAATCCCCAACATAACATAAATAATTACCGAGAGCGAAAAGGACCAAATAGTAGGTGCAACCGGCCAAAATGACAACGCTAATGCGGATTCACCCACCAGTAGTGAAAGTATCATGCTGTATACTAAAATTGTGGTGTCCACTTTTTCCATACCAACTGACCAGAGAATCTGCAAAATTAAAGGGAAACTAATTAAAAATACAGCCAAGGTATTAAGATAAAATGGGAGCTTCAGCGCAAAAACTACATTAAATAAAAAGAAGGCTGTGATCAGGGTAAAAAGGAAACTGACTGTAGAAGCCGCCCTGTACAAAGGAATTGTCCTCTGTGCAGCCACATTAAAAACATTTTGTGACAGAAGCAGGCTGTAAAACGACAGACCGAAGAGAAAAGCAACCGGAATACGCGTTAACCACCTAATTGGCAGTAAAAAGTAAAAACTTGCCACAGCAACGGTAAACATGGTAGGTAAAATCATCAACACTACCGCCTTTAGTTTACTCATACTCTCCCAAAGAGCCCAAAGTGACAGTAAATAGGCAAAAATCCCCAGGATAATAATTAACCGGTAACTGATAAAGAAAAAGTTAACAAATTGAGTTGATAATAAACCTATAGTTATTAACACTGCCGCACTAATTATTTTTTGGCGTTTACTGAGATTAAATTTCATTTATTTTGCTGCCAATTTTAGGGCGTGGCAAATAGCAATAGCAATAGCATCTGTGGCATCATCTAAATGTCCACCTTTCCAGTTCGCTTTTAGTTTTTTATGTTTGGGCCCTACTCCCCCTAAAAACTTCCTGACGCCTTCGTGTACCTGATTTTTATCAGCCCTCCCACTACCTGCAACCATCAGTTTTATTGAAGGTCCGCTGTATTCATGAATAGGTACACCGTATTTTGCCGCAGAAAGCATTATCACTCCCCTAGCCTGCCCAACGGAAATTGCTGTCCTGGTGTTGGCACCAAAAAAGAGCATTTCAGTAATTAACATATCCGGCTTGTATTTTTCAATAATTCCGTTTAATTTATCATGAATCAGAAGCAGCCTGTCCTGCATTAATTTGTCTTTTGAGGTCGAAATATTTCCATAGGTAATAAGTTCTATGCCGTATTCAAACTCCCGCCCTAAAATATCATCCGGAATCTTAATGACACCAAAACCCGTGGTTGCAGTTCCAGGGTCAATACCAAGAAGAATCATTGTTTAATAATGTAGCGCAAATAAGTTTGCATAGCAAGTTAAATTTTTATCACACTTTATCACACCCCCCGGGTGTGAGTTTTTAGTAGTGTTAGTAGTGTTTGGATATGAAAAGGGCGCCGGGTTTAATCCCGGCGCCTGGCGGCCAAAGCCGCATTAATCAACTTGTACTGCATCCCGGAAGGAATTCTCTCTGTCACCACATTTTCTGTGTGACAGTCATCACACAGAAACGATACCTCCGGTTCCCAAGTTTCGCCGCCATAAAAAACGGCATGGTTGAAAACTCTTAGATCTGACTCACCAACCTCCCACACCGTCTTGCACTCGCTGCAAGTGAACTTCTTAGCCCATCTGTCTCCACCTGAAATCCTTCGAACAGCTTTCACTGCCTACCTCCTGGTAGTAAAATTTCAAAGATCACTACAAAATGATTAACTGGGGCGCAAAAAGATTGCCTCAAGCTCTCATTTTGTAACAGAACAAATTTAGCACAAAATTACCCCATAGTCAATCATTAAGAAGTCCTACTGCTTCACTGAGCCTTGACTGGAAGTTTTGGATATCTTCAGGAAAAAGTATAAAGGTATTCCTTTTTTTCTCATCCCCTTCGCCAACAAACCTTGATTCAGTAACCTTAAGATACTTTTTGTTATTGGATGCAAGGTTTACATCAAAGAAAAAAGTTCGCCTTCCTGCTCTCAAAACTGAGGATTTTAATGCTTTCTTCTCCATACCTTTTACTCACCTCCCTTCCAAACCACTCTCTTTGACTAACCTATTAAGAGATTAAAGTTATAAATGTTTTATACCCGAAGAAAACCCATATGTCAATATAGTCAAACTATATTAAATTTACCCGTCAACTCTGCCACTTTTTGGTAATCAAGTTTGACTGATTCCAAATCCGCCCCTTCCCTGTACCTCTGTTTATCAAGCATTCTAGTTTTATCACCTCCGGGCCATAACCTCCAGGAGTCATTATCAATAACATCACAAACCATAATCCTACCCTCATGATCCTGCCCAAACTCCAGTTTTAAATCAACCAGGGTAATTCCCAGATCTACCCAGGCTTTCTCCAAAATTCCAAATACCTCTTTTGTGTAATATTTCATATGATAAATTTTAAAAAGCAGTTTATCCTGCCAAAAAGGATTCATCTTTGCTATCAGGTTACTTCGTGTTTTTGGTAAGTGTGCATCATACATTAACCAAACTCCTTTATTAATATCATACTCAACCAGCGGGTCATGGTTTTTATCATCCTTGTAAAAAAACTCAAGCCTTAAATTTCTAAAAACTGTCCCCTCTTTTGTTTTGGGGTATCTTTGCAGATACGAGCCGGTTGCAACTTTCCTGGCAACTGATTCAATGGGAATCATCTGTGCTTTTTTTGCTAAAAATGTATTCTCTGAAACAGGTGCAATAAAATGGGTCGGTATGCCTTCCTCATTCAATAATCTAAAACAGTTGGCTGTAGTTTCTGTTGAAATTGCCCCTTTTCCTGTCATAACATCTCTTTTCAACCCATCCCCTGCCGTGATGTTGTCTTTACTTTCAATAAAAACCAGGGCAGGGTCACCTGCCTGCCAGATTATTTTTGTCTTGCCCTCAGCCAGTTTTTCCCTATTCATTTCGTTTTTTTAATTTCTGATCAAGGTTTATTTTTTTCTTCACCAAACCCTCATGCAGCTCCTCTATTTTTCTTGCTAATTGAGGATTTCCCAGCGCAAAAATTTTAGCAACACTGATTGCTACTGCCTGCGGATGGATAACTAAACTCACGCCTATACCGGAGGGTGTATCAATGGATGACAGGTATTTTGCCAAACCAAAATCCTTGCTGTAGGGCGGTGCTGCTATCACAGGGAATTTACTTTGCCCGTCTATAAAAGCACTCAAAGCATCTGACCTGCCGGCTACTGCAACATAAACAATAGACTTATACCCATTCTCAACATCCCTTATTATATTCAAAACATGCCAGGGAGAAGTATGGGCTGACCCTCCTCTAAATTGGTACTCAATTCCAAGTTCTTGAAGACTATCAGCAATTTTTCCTGCGTGATCCAAATCATCTTCTGAACCTAGTATTAAAACTGCAAGTTCTTTATTTACCAGTTCAGTGCTCATTTTAGGGCCGGTAAAAGTTCTTCTTTTAGAAAAAAATCGCACCTTTGGGAAACATTGCCTACATGATGAAAAACAGCATCAAATGCCCGGTTAATTTTATCTTCATCTAAAACTTTTTTAATTGTTGCATCATTTATGACCATCTCTTTCAGATTCACCTGTAAGCCAGATCTTTTAGCTTCAACCGCTCTTTCGGATATACTGACTAATCTTTCATGGGCCTCTACCCTATCCATTCCACTGTTTACTAAATCCCCCAAAATTATCTCTGTCGCACAAAAAGGTGCAAACTTATTAAAATTTACAGCAACTGACCCCTCATGCACCTGTAAACCTTTGATAACTTTCGCGGAGTTTGTTAAAGCATCGTCTATTGTCATAAAAGCTTCCGGGAGGTAGCTTCTTTTGCCGGCTGAATCTTCCAAACCTCTTTCAAATGTCACAAAGGCTGAGGTGATCCAAGGTGAAATAAGTTTTCCCGGCATCTCTCTGGTAAGTGAGCAGATATTTTCTGAAATCTTGGGGTTTTGTTTGTGAGGCATAGCTGATGAACCGGTTGTGCCTTTTTTTCTGGGTTCGGAAACTTCATCAATCCATGGGGCTTGCAGGTGTTTGATCATAGCATGGGATCTGTGCAGTGAGGCTCCTATGCTTGCCAAACCAACCATTGTCAGGAATAAATATTTCCTGGGATATGTTTGGGAAGAGATCGTAACATAAGGAAGTCCTAAATTTTCCATAACTTTTTGCTCCAACTCCAAGGCACTCATCCGGGTATCCCTCAAAGCATTTTCAATTGAGCCGGCGGTCCCCACTGCCCCTTTAATCCCCTTTCCTTTAACTTCAGACCTAATGTAATCATTAAATTTAAGATCAATCAACAGATCCTGAGCCCACTGGGCAAACCTGTAACCCATTGTTGTAGGCTCGGCAATTTGTTCATGAGTATATCCCATACAGACTAAGTTTTTGTATTTTTCTATCTTATCTGCATAAGCTTCCAGCAAACTAATCAGTTTAGGCCTTAAACCACGATCATAAGAATCATGGATTAAAGCTATCTCAACATTCGATAGGATATCCTCAGAAGTTAAACCATGATGTAAAATTTCTCCCCCTACGGGTGCTTTTTCGGAAAACTCTTTAATAGCTGCCATTACATCATGGGCTGTACCTGTTTTAGGGTCTTTCTCCAGTTCATAAATCCTCTCAACAGAAATTTCATAAACATGTTTTTGCAGATCTTTAAACTGGTCTTTGGTAACAACCCCTGCCTCCATCTGGACTCTGGCAACCTCATACCAAATACTCCTTGCGTATCTCCAAAAATTTGCCTGAGACCACCTATATCGCATATCATAACCTGAATATCTGTAACTGAATGGGGACTGGTAGCTGTCAAAATCAATTTCCTTCATCTTTTCCCTACCATCACTAAAACAGGCGTTGGTTTTATGGAATGGGCGCCCACTGCATTATACAAACTGACGTTTCCTGAAACAACAGGGACATTAAACTTGAAACATCTGTCTGCTAAAACTGTAATTGTTTGTGAAAATGCACCCATACTGTCTTTGGGGTGGCCAAAGTTTAGACAGTTGGTAAGACCTAAGGGTTCTGCCTTAAGTTTTTCCATCCATGAGTAACATTTATCAAAGGCGTATCCTACTCCCCGGGCGGGATTTTCGTTGGACAACCCCTCATCAGAGCTCCAGGAAACAA
>CAZFVS010000004.1:28711-32366 GCA_964522265.1 uncultured Gammaproteobacteria bacterium
TGGCTTTGTGTTTCAGGAATATCCAAAACCGCATATTTTCCACTCTCATCCGGGCCTTTTAAAGTCCTTGTTCCAACCATCCAATCATATTGGTGCCAGGTGTCATTGATTATAGCAATGGAGGCTTTTTTGTGCTTGCCTGTTTGATTTTTCCATTGCTTCAACTCCCAATCTTTTTGCACATCCGGCAGGATCTTATCAAATTCCATGGGCAGCTCGATACTCTTTTTGTCTTCTTCATCGTAAATTATTGTATACATACCATCACCTGTCACCTCGCCGCAAACTACGGCTTCTAAATCCCACCTGCGAAAAATATCCAATATTTTCTCCCTATGCTGCCGTTTTCCTACAATCATCATTCTTTCCTGGGACTCTGACAAAAGCAGCTCCACAGGCGTTAAGCCGACTGCTTTAGTTGGAATCTTATTCAGATAAACCCTGGAGCCAAGGTTTAAACCTGTTTTTTTGCGTCCGCGCAGTACTACCTCCGAGGTGGAACAGAGCAGACCCGCTGCCCCCATATCCTGCATACCTTCAACCCAATCAGATTCGGCAAGTTCGCAACACGCTTCTAAAAGCAGCTTTTCCAAAAATGGGTCAGAGGATTGCACTGCACCAAGATCAGGGTTATCCAGTTTTTCCGATGCCATCTGGGCACCCCCAACGCCATCTCTGCCTGTACGCGCACCAACATAAATCAAATCGCTGCCGACATTCAAAGCATTACCGTAAATGATGTTCTCTTGTTTGACCAATCCCATGCAAGTCACATTAACTAAACAGTTGTTGTTATAAGTTTTGTCAAAATAGATTTCGCCTCCCACCACAGGCACCCCGACACAATTTCCATAATCAGAGATCCCTTTGACAACTTCCCGCAATAAGCCTTGCGAATATCTGCCCGTCCCAAAACGCAAAATATCCAAAAGAGCAATCGGGCGCGCACCCATGGTGAAAACATCCCGCAAAATTCCGCCCACCCCGGTCGCAGCACCTTCGTAACCGTTGATTTGAGATGGATGGTTATGGCTTTCTATACGCAGGGCAAGCGCCCACCCTTTTCCCAAATCTAAAATCCCGGCGTTTTCACCAGGACCCTGGATAACATATTTGCCGGTTGTGGGCAGTTCTTTAAGATATTTTTTAGTGCTGGCGTAACTGGTGTGTTCACTAGCCATAGCTTGCGCTAATGTATTTGAAATATCAGCCTTTTCCATTTAAATATCTCCTAATTGAGCCGGCAAAAACTGCGCCGTCAGGAGACCTCTCGGGATGCGGCATCATGCCATAAATATTTCCACCACTATTGCAAACCCCTGCAATATCATAATCTGATCCATTGGGATTAAATTCTAAATACCTTAAAAAAATTTGTCCTTTGTTTTCCAAATCATGATATTTTTCACTATCCACAACATATTTACCAAAACCATGAGCCACAGGAATCTTAAATGACCTTCCCAGAAGAGAGATATCTTTAAAAAATGATGCTCCTGTCAATTGGCACTCGGTATAATCGCAAAAAAACTGTTTTGACTCGTTTTGTTCCAGTCTGCCAGGCAGAAGCCCACTGTGAACTAATATCTGAAAACCATTGCAGATGCCTAAAACCGGCAAACCTTCACTTTCCGCCTTCCTTATAATATCCATAGCGGGCGCCTCAACCGCCATCTTGCCTGGGTTCTTTTTGCGTTCGTTTACGGCCGTAGCACTTTCATATTCAAAGTCACCGTGAGCAAACCCTCCCGGTAAAACATATAAGTTATAGAATTTAAATTCCGAGTCTTTATGCCAGATAAATTCTGCTGAGAATCCGTATTTTTGAAAATATTTTAAGGTATCAAAATCGCAGTTTGAACCGGGAAAACGGATGATTCCGACAGTCAAATCTTTTTCCACGCTAGAAATTTATCCTCCCGGATAAGTGGCAATTGCTGCGCGTTTGGCTTGCGCTAAAAGCCTTTTTTCTGATCTTGTTTGCGCCCATGGTTTAACAGTATATTTCGGATATCCCCAGACAGTCCCTGCCGCCACATCTTTCAACAGTTGAATTTGAGCTTCATGCTCAAACGGCAAACACCGCCCCTGCAGTATTTCAGGTGTATCTGAAGGTAAAATCGGGATTATTCTTTTTTTTACCACCATCCCGCTATCCAGCTTATTTTCCACCCTATGTGCAGTGACTTCCGTCCACATCTGCCCACCAGTAAATCTTCTGTATAAAAGAACAGCGTGGTGCACTCTTATCCCATACATACGCTTACCTCCAAACTCAGGAACAGGACCGGGATGTTGGTTAAAAATTGTATCTTTATAGGCGTCAATGACATTCTTCGGGGTTTTCGGCAACCAACCATTTTGGGTTACCACTGTTACTCCTCTGGTCTGTAAATTTTTCAGCAAGTTTTCAGGAAATTCGGGAAGTTTGGGGTTTAAATAAATAATGTTATCAGGATCAAGCATTAAAATTCTTGCGATTTTCATTCCACCTGCATCTGGTTTGCTTGAAATTAAACACGCCACATCCATCTTCAAATCTCCACTCAATGTTGCGCTGATGATAGAAGCAGCAGTTGATCCGTCACCTGAGATTAAAATCCCTAACCTTTCTTTCATTTTAGATTAGTAAAAACATTTTGGATGTCATCATTATCTTCCAAGGTTTGGATAAAAGTCAATATTTTCTTTGCCAGCGCCTCATCTTGAATCTCAACTGTTGTATTAGGCCTAAAAATAATCTCCTGGCTCTCTACCTCAAATCCGGATTGGGTAATTTTATTACCCATAGTAAAAAGTTCCGGGCTTTCTACATAAACCAGATATTTTTGAATCCCCTCCTCTTCAAAATCCTCAATATCCTCTGCCCCTAAATCTATCAGCTCAAGCTCTTCATCCTCTTTATCTCCCCCTTTCCCTTTTATTTTAATCTCTCCTTTTTTATCAAACATATAAGAAACACTGCCCTGGCCTACCACATTTCCGCCATTTCTTTCAAATAGATTCTTAATCTCCTGTGCGGTCCGTAATTTATTGTCGGTCAGCCCTTCCAGAAGGAAAGCCACATGTCCAGGGCCAAACCCTTCATATGCCACCTCTTCAATATGCTGGCCTGGCAGTTTACCGAGCCCCCTGTCTATGGCACGTTGGACATTGTCTTTGGGCATATTAGCACTCCTGGCAGACTCAAGAGCCATTCTGAGCCTGGGGTTAGAGTCAGGGTCACCGGAGCCGCCGAGTTTAGTGGCAATAGTAATAGTATTGGCAATTTTGGTAAAAGTCATACCGCGTTTTATATCCGCAGCGCCTTTTTGCCTCTTGATGGTAGACCACTTGCTATGCCCGCTCATGGCTTTTAGATATTAGCAACAAGCGCAAGGTTTTTCAATGCCAAATCAAAACCAGCCTGCCACATCGGAGGCTTCGGCCGTGAGCTCAGCCGAACGGTGGAAAGCTACAACTGCACTCACCTGGAAGGAGTCCATACGGCTCGCCCCGCGCCTGGTCGACATAAGTCGTGGCGAAGCGGGCCACCTTCCAGGTGGACCCTGACTCCTGGAAGGTGGTGCTTGCTGGAAAAAACTGAATTCATACACATCGCTGTAATTGTTCAGGATTTGACAAAACCTTCTAGGATTAGGCACACTTAATTAAT
>CAZFVS010000005.1:0-22496 GCA_964522265.1 uncultured Gammaproteobacteria bacterium
CGTATTTTTTGGCATGGATTGGGTTGGTGATGGGGGAAAATTGGGATACACTGGGACCATATTTCCATAAAGCTGATGCAGTTGTGGGAGTTGCAATCATTGCTGCGGGTGGTTTCTACATTTACCACAAATTTAAAAAGAACTAAATGCCGTACATTGAGCAAAAAAACAGGCCTCCGATTGATCTTTTACTCCAGCCCCTTGCGGATTACCTGAGAAATTTACCTGAAGACGAACAGGATGGATCTCTAAATTATGTGGTTACTAAATTGCTTCATGAAATTTATCCTCTGCGTTATAGACACATCAACAGAGCGATGGGTGTTTTATCCTGTGTGGAGCAAGAGTATTACCGTAGGGTCGCAGCACCGTACGAAGATCAAAAAATTATCCAAAATGGGGATGTAGGTTAACTTGACTATAGGCTGATAGAGTGGTACCATTCCTTTGTGGAAAGATTAATTTTACCTCCCAAATACCCAAAAACAGACGGTCCCATTATTTTTTTGGCAGGACCGATTCAGGGTGCCTTTGAATGGCAGTCTTGTGCTGCCGAATACATCAACTATCTTGATCCGCTACTATGGATTGCTTCTCCGCGTCGGGGAAAAATAAAACTTGGCGATGTGGTTGTTTTTAATGAACAGGTGGATTGGGAAACACACTTTCTCAATAGGGCTGCAACTGAGGGTGTGATTTTGTTTTGGTTGGCTAAAGAATATAGCCATGCATGCGGCAGGCCTTATGCTCAAACAACCCGTTTTGAACTGGCTGAATGGAAAGTAAAGCACGAAAGAGATGTGGTTAAATTAGCTTTAGGAATAGAGTCCGGTTTTTCAAACGAGAACTACATCAGAAGAAGGTTTAATCAGGACTGTCCGGAAATTTTAATACAACGTACCCTGGAAGAAACATGCCGTGAGGCAGTGCTTTTGGCTTGCCCTGGATTCAGCAAAATAGGGATGTAGATTAAGTTTGGTTTCTGTAATCTACATGTTTTAAATCAGGGTTTGGAGTTATCTCTAATTTATCTTCAACAATAGCAAGTCTTTGCTCATGTCTTAAGATATTATCACCATTAATTTTGTACATATCACCATAAGATTGAATTGTGTCTTCAATTGTGATAACTGAAGGAAGCAGTTGGTTTTCTATGATGTTGATGTGTTTTTCCAAAATAACTGTATGTTGTTCAAGGATTTTAGTATGTTCGTCAAGTTTTTTATTCATCACAGAGACTTGGTCTCTAATTGTTCTTGACTGTTCGGCTGCTACGCTTTGGAATATCTCTGCTTGGCGCAGCTTGCTAGTCATGATTTCAACCAAGTCTTTAACTGGCCTCACCTGTGTTTCAATCAACCCTTCAATTTTCTTTAACAAGATATCATCTGTCATAGTTTAATTAAACCTTCTAATCACCCCGACACATTTCCCCTGGATTCTGCAGTCTGTTGTATAGATCGGTTGCATGGCAGCGTTGGCAGGTTCCAGGCGGATCCGGTCGTTTTCCCTAAAGAAGCGTTTTAAAGTTGCCAGTCCGTTGCCCAGGAGCGCTACCACAATTTCCCCATCATTGGCAGTCATGGTTTCTTCGATAATCACAAAATCCCCGTCTAAAATCCCGTCTTCTATCATTGAGTCTCCTTTAACCTGCAAAACATAAGAACGCTTTTTATCAGAAAGAAGTGAAGGAGCGACTCCGATTGTAGCATCGGGATCAGTATATGGCATAATAGGTTCTCCTGCAGCGATAAATCCTAAAACAGGCAGTTCAATACCCTGCAGAGCACCTGATATCTTCTGGTCTAAAAGCTCGATTCCTCTGACAGTACCTTCAAATTTTTTGATTACACCTTTTTGCGCCAGGGTTCTGAGATGTTCATGTACGGTTGCCAGGGATGAAACACCCATGGCATCTGCAATCTCACCCAAAGTTGGAGAATAACCGTATTTTTCAATATATTCCCTTAAAAATTTTAAAATCTGTTTCTGCCTTCTGTAAAGCGTAACAACCATACTACGAAACTTTACCAAAAAGAACCCGTAATTGTCAACCAAGTAAATTTATATCAAACATAGTCAGTTTTGATTATTTGAGGGTTTAGTGGTAAAATCTGAGGTAAAGAAGTATATGATTGAGACGGCGAGAAGACCCACTGCTGTCCAAGTGATAAAAATAAGACAACTGTTTCGGATAGCTAAGCTTTTGTATAATCTGGATTTGGAATTCAGGCAGCAAAATAAAAGTTCAATAGAGTATAGATGGATTGATGATAAGGGTGATTCGAAGGTTGTAATTGTTAATAAGGTTTTTTTGGCTGGTATGAGGAAAATAAGAAACAATATTTATTTAGCCTTAGGTGAGGAAGGTTTTACTGAAAAAGCTAATATCATACTTCAAAAATATCTGACCCATTATGATATTGAAATAGGGCATAAATTTAAGCAAAAGTCAGTTGCGGATCAAACAGTAACCTAATTTTTTTTGGTTTTCAATGACATAACCTAAGGAGATAAAAGCCGGATTTTTTCTAAGCCTGTAGACCAGGGCATTTAAAGCCCAATCAGAACCTTCACCATTCTTCCAAAGTGAGGCAAAAATTGCATCCTTGGTGACTACTTTGCCCAGTTTGCTTTTAAGTAGTGCAAATAATTTAGACTCCTGAAGCGGCAGCCTGACCCTAGTGCCGGATTTTATGAAATCAGCGAGTAGGGTAGTAAAGATTTTCAATTCCCCTTTGGTTTTTTTAATGAATCCTGTACCCAAAAGGTATTGATCCGGGGTTTTTACCTTTTTTTCCAGGGCGATTTTTTGGAGCAGTTTTCTTTGCGGATATTTAAGATAATTGTACAAGTCTTTAAGCTGGAATTTTATGGCCTCATCCTGCAGGGGATTTTCGTGCAGGCAGTCTGATTTTAAAAGAAGCTGCAAAAGCTGGTAGTGTCCGCCTGATAATTCTAAAGCCCTGTCAAAATCTTGATGCTTCAAAAATTTGGGAGCATTTAGTCCGGTAAGTTTTTTTAGATCTTCTTTTGAGTATGGTTTCAGGTAAAAAGTTTTAGAATACATATTTAAATTTCCGCCTGAGAGGGCTTTTGGTGATTGTTCCAGCAAAGGCCTGTTTGCCGCAAAAACCATGACAATTTTCTCTTTGTCTATATCACGCAATGAGCGTAAATTTGAGAAAAAATCTTCATTGAATTCCTTTTTAAGCCTGTCAAAACGATTGAAAATTATGACTATGCGTTTGTGTTTTTTAACCAGATTTTCTAAAGGGTGGTTCAACTGTTTATTAAGCTGTTTGAAAAGTTCTTGCCGTGAAAGCTTTGGCAGTTCATTGATGTCTACGTGAACAAAATGCGCAAATTTCCGGGTTGCCAGAAACCGCAGAAAAATAGAAATCCCCATCGAGGGCATTCCACAGACGGAAAACGTTGTAGAAATTTCAATCAGTTTCTTAATTTGCTTAAGGTTTTCTCTGCTAAAATTTCTACCCAACTTTTGCTCTTTAAAGTTATTTTGCATAAATAAGGGTAAACGAGTCATTATTTTATCATCTTTTAGTCAAGCAAAGGAGTAAAAAGTTTTTTATGATTCTAAAACAATGAAAGAGAATCTTTTGGCTGCAAAACAGCAATACGAAGAATCCCTGAAAAATATTCATAAGGAAAAAGAAGCATTCTTAAAAGGAAATGTAGACAAGAAAGAAAAGACGGAGGATTCATATAAAAATGAGTTACTTAGGGAACTGGGACTTAAGGATGGTTGCGGTTTTCAGACCCATTATTTGGAAGATTTACTGCAATTTTGCGAAGAAAATAATACCGAAGCACAATTTTTAATATGGCAGCTTTCCAGGGCAGAAGGGCTTGTTACTTTTGGTTTAAATAAAAGATTTTATAACTACGGTTTACCTCTATCCTCAACAGTCCAGAACCCGCAATCCTCACAAGATTTTTTTGATTTTGCAATCGAAGTTTTAAATTCTGAGGCTTACGGAAATAACGCAAACAGGAACTTTGTTGCTACTTTACTTGAACAAGCGTCGGAACTGGCAATTGAGGAGGAAAAAGTCAAGCCGCCATGTAATCCAAAACAAAAAATGAGTATCGCGTATAAGTTTGTATTGGGTCACTTATATGACTTGTATGAAACCCACTCAAACTATTGGTGGAACCACTATTAGCTAATGAATAAAGAAGATTTAGAGAAACTATATAGTAATCTCGTTAGTAAAAAACAGCAACAAACTGATATCTCATCGCAAATAAAGCAAAAAGAAAACGCATTTAAAAAAGAGTTGGAGAATTTTTTTGAAATCCAAGCATTGCCGGATTTCATAAACGCCAAACATCTTTATATTCAGAGTATCTGGAATTATGCAATCAACACCAATGTTGAACCGAAATGGTTTTTTGGACAAATTTTACAGGCATTACGTCACATTGAACAGACCGATTACACTGCGGAAAATACCTATAATTTCGACGAAACAGGAGAAAAAATCATTTTACCCGGTGATTACAGTCTGCAAAGTTTTGACCCAACCATTAATTATCTGATGGCGATAAGGTATTTAAAATGGCAGGTTGTTTGCGAGTCACACGGTAGAAGGGATGCTAATTTTGACACAGATGCAGAGAAACTTTTCAGGAAAGCAAAAGAGATATTACAAGCTATGGACAGAACAGATCAGGGGTTCGTAGTGCAGTCTCAAATTAAAACATATGCTTGGATGGAATCGCATTCGGAAACACTGGTTAGTGCTTTTTTTGAAAACTGAATTTGTGGAAAAAGAAAAATGGTTGGTTTTTTACAGCGATATAAAGAAAATTGAAGCGAACAGCCTGCCACCTTGGAGGTGGAAGGCTAAACTATTGATTGAGCAGGCCGTAAAGCATATCCAGAACTGTTTTACCTGAATTTAGCGGATCGGGGATAATTTTTAGGGATTGTTTATATTCATCCTCGATCCGTGCAGCTTGTCCAGTAACCCCTGCATCCCGCAGATGTTCCAGTGCCTGATAGGCAAAGAGCAGGTTGATTCTTCCGGAATAGTGTGGATCATCAAAGAATGTTCCGCAACTGGTTCTTGAGGTTTTTGCAGACACATAAGCGCTTATGGTTGAAAGCCTGGGTGATGTATGAGGCGGACCCGGATTTTTAAAGTGTTTGGTAAAAGATCTGATCATCAGATCCTCAAAGTCATCCTGCCCCAAACCGAGCTCCTTTTTAACAATTGCTGCAATTTCCCTGTCAAGTTTTTTGTGCGCTCTGTAGTATGGTGTTTTCCACCGCAGGTCTCCTGTGCAGCAGCTGCAGGCACCATGCCACCTCATTAGCCCATGGTTGCAGCTCCATGAAGTTTTTTCCTTTAAAACTCCGTAGTTGGGATTTTTTATATCAATGTCATTAACGCTAGTAACTTTGAATCCTTGTTCAGGAAGACTGCTGTGGAAAAGCCACCACAAAAAATCCGCATTGAGTTTTTTATTATGTTCACCGAATGTCTCGCCGTCAGTCCAGCCCAAACATAGACTTCCGGGTTCCAATTTAGAAGCTTCAGGTTTTATAACAGTATCTGTAAAATGGTCAGCGTTCCACTCCTCAGGATGGGCAAATGCAAGTTGAGAGGAGAGCGGCCTGTTAAAAGGCAGGGCTAAAATTGTATCCTGATCAGGCAGTTCTAAAAGAGCGGGTTTTTCTCTATTTTCAGTGCCTGTTTCAAAATCGATCTGTTCCGGAGCACAAATTACCCCTTGGTATCCGAATTCCTTGAGCACCATCAGGGTCTCATTATCTAACGCACTTTCTGGCGCCCAAAAGTATTTAGGCGTAAAACCTAATCTTTCGATACCTGAGCCGATTAATATTCTTTTTTCCTCTTTTTTTAAATCAGGTATGATAGGATGAATATCCGGGTGTCCTATTCCGTTTTTGGAAAGGTTTTGAGTCATAATATCAGAGGTTTGCGGGTCCAGATTGTCCAGCTGTTCTTTTAAAATACCATAATAAGTATAAGAAACGTGTTGAAAAATCTTTTTTTGAGCAAGCGGTTTGTAACATGTTTCGTTGACAAGTTGCGTCCAATTCTTTCCGGTTTGCCTGAACTTTTCCAGATCTGTTTTAATGTGACGTAAATTCTTATGAGAAACCTCCCGTGGAGGCTGGTAAAAATGCAGCCCTAGTGTTATTTCCCTGTTCATAATTTTAAATTATACAACGGTTTTGCGCTTGAAGCACAAATTGACAGCTTACCTTCAACATTGTAAAATACCACAAGTTATTATGAGCAAAGAGAAGGATAATGGTTATTCCGAAACAAGAACGGTAGATCCGCTTGATATTTATCTCAACGATATCCGCTTATTGGGTCCGCTGCTTACAGGAGAACAGGAGATTGAACTTGCTAAAACCTATCATGAGGGAAGAGAAACCCAGGAAGGCAATTTGGCACGGAAAACACTCATAGAGCGCAATTTACGGTTTGTTGTATCCATTGCATATGGTTATATCGGGACGGGTGTGCCTTTGTTGGATTTAATCCAGGAAGGGAATATAGGATTGCTTAGGGCAGTTGAGGGATTTGATTACCGGTTGGGATACAGATTTTCAACATACGCCGATCTTTTAATAAGACAAGCTGTTAATAAAGCATGCGCTGAGCTATCAAGGAAAATCCCCCTTCCTCTTTATGTAATAAAAAAATTCAGGAAATTTGACCAGGTTTATTCCGATCTTGCGCAGGATCTGGGAGAAGAACCAACTTATAAAGAAATTGCCCAAGCCATGAATGTGCCAATAGGGTGGGTTGAAGAGCTAGAACGGATGAGAAAAAAGACGGTTTCGATGGATGTACAGATAGAATACGATGATTCTTTTGAAAGTTGTCTTGAGGACAGGACAGCTGATCCGGTTTGTGTTGAGGATGATGCAGTTGCAGGCGTTACAAAAGATGAATTTAAAAGGGTTTTAGATACTATACAATTGACAAAACGACAAAGAGAAGTTTTAGACCTGATTTATGGTTTATCCGACGGGAGTCCAAAAATCGAAAAAGAGGTCAGCAGTATTTTAAACCTCAGCCACGAGAGGGTTGGGCAAATTCACAGAAGTGCTCTTATGAAATTAAGGATACCGTCAACAGAACAGATCCTAAAAAAATTTATGTAATTCCCCCGAAAGAACTAATCGTAAAAGATGCCTGTAGGATCCATCTTATGATTTGGATTGCTTAAAAATTCCTCGACTTTGTTCAGAATTTCATAAGGCGTTAGCCTCATCTTGATAAGATATCCCTGGGCGCCGATTTTGAAAGCATCATTTATCACACTTTCCTGCCCTAAATTGGTGATCATAACAACAGGTATTCTTTTAGTTTCATCACTTTTTTTTAATTGTTTTAAAACATCTATCCCATGGATTTTGGGAAGCATGATATCGAGTAAAATCAGATCCAAATCCTTTTTCGCAACCTCTAAAGCCTGCTGACCGTCAACAGCTGTTATTACATCATAGCCCGCCTGGCTTAAAGCCCGTTCATATAGCTCCCTGATAAACAGCTCATCCTCTACTAGTAAAATTTTCTTCTTCCCAAGCATTGATATATTATATCAAATTTTTAATTAAACTGGTAATGAGAAACTAAAAACAGACCCTTTTCCTGTTTCCGAATCAACCCAGATTCTGCCTTTATGTAATTCAACAATAGCTTTTGATATATACAAACCTAAGCCTGTTCCTTTTGATCCCTGTTCAAGAATTCCGGACACTCGGAAGAATTTTGTAAAAAGATGGGGTATTGCATCTTTGGGGATACCCGGTCCGTTGTCTTGAATATGGGTGATAACTTCATTGTTTTTAGCCTCAAGCGTAACTTTTACTTCCCCTCCGTGTTGGGTGTAAGATATTGCATTAGACAAAAGATTGGATAACACTTCTGTAATGCGTATCTTATCTGCTATAACTTTTGGGATCAGTTGGCTGGGTTTGGTAAAGGATAATTGAATCATCTTTTCTTTAGCTCTATTGGTAAATTCAGCAACCTGTTCGCTTACAATAAGCACCCAGTCGGTAGGTTGCAGTCTAACTGTAAAAACTCCTTTTTCGATACGTGATACGCTTAGCAGATTATCCACCAAGCCGTTAAGCTGTTGGGTCGAGATAGCGATTCTCTCCAAGAAAGTATTTTGCTGGATACTTAAGTTTTTTGAATTCTCATGCATGAACACCGATAAGTACCCTTTTATTGAAGTTAAGGGTGTCCTCAGTTCATGGGCAGCCATCGACACGAAATCCAATCTCATCTCCTCAAGCTGTTTTTCTTTTGTGATGTCGTGCAAAGTCAGTATGCATCCTAAATTAGCCGTTTGTCCTTCCCGTATCCCGGCTACTACCAGGCCTATATAAGCTTCTCGATTTTTTAAACTAATCATCCTCAGGTTTTTCATGCTAAAAATTACACCTTCAGAGACATCGGTTACAATAGGACAATATTCAAGAGTTGAGAGTTCATCGGTTCCATCGAAGATCTTAATGATATCTCCAAGCGGTTGGCTAATTGCATCAGAAGCACTGATACCTGTCAGATCTTCCGCCCCCCGGTTAAAAATAGTAATATTTCTGCTCAGGTCTACTGCGATTACTGCATCAGCAATGCTGGAGAGGGCAACTGCCAGTTTGTTTCTTTCAGCAATTATTAAATTTTTATCCAAAGCCAATTTTTGGAACGCATCCTGCAACTTTTCAGCCATATGATTGAACCCCTGGCCAAGCTTTTCGATTTCGTCTCCGCTTTTTATATCCAGGCGATAGTTCAAATCACCTGCACCGATATAATCGCTGCCTAATCTTAAATCTTCAATCGGTTTAACAATTTGTTTAGAGAGCCATAAACTCAGCAGTATCACCACAACCAGAAATACGAGGACTAAAATCACTGCAAACAGGGCTGCCTTATTTGTCTCCAGGAAGGTATCGGATATAGGGACCTGAGCTATTACCCCCCAATTGGTCAATTTTATAATGTTGTGTATTGTTAATGCATGAATACCAAACTCATTGGTGGTATCGTTTACTACTTCTTGTTGATTGTCATGAGATACGTCACTTATATCGATATGTTTTAGAAATGCCTCTACTTCTGAAAAACCCCTAAGACTCTGCTGCTGTTTAGCTAACTTACTATTAGGGTGAGCGATGACATTTCCTTTGTCATCGACTACGAAAATATAACCATTTTGACCGATTTTTAAGCTTTCAATCAGTTTCCAGAGACTTGTAAGATGATAATTTGCCTTCACTATCCCAAATATCTCCTTATTGGGTTTTATTATCGGCACTGAGATATAAATACTGGGTTGTCCTGTTTCGTCAAAATAAATTGAGCTGATATATGATTCACCTCCTGTCAGAGAAGGTATCCTGAATGCGGGAGAGCTGGATTGGTCAATAAGTTCATCTGGTGGATAAACTCTGTTTTGGGTAACCCTTACCAGTTCCTTACCATTTGATGTCAGGAGAGATAACTCTTCTATGTCAGTATCCTGGTTCAAAAAACCTTTTAATTCTTCTGTTGCCATGGTAACATCGGCTCCCTTGATTGTTTCAGTTTGGGAATGGATAGTTAAAACCGTTTTTTTTAAAAGCAGGAACTCCTCAAGCTGTCTGGCTATCTGGGATGCTACTAGATTTAGTCTTTCAGCGGTAGAACTTATAATTTCTGTTCGTGTAGAATTAAACCAAATGATATTGCTAATAATAAAAGGTATTAAGGAAATTAAGATAAAGAAAGTTAGTAGTTTCGGTTGTAGTCTAATCTTAGGCAGTTTCACCCTTTAATTTTATCTCTATAAAACCCCGACTGTAAAGTCGTGGATTTTCCAACAACGGACGAAGTCCGATCGAGAGAAGATACCCCGACCGTTAGGTCGTGGGTAGATTCATCAATTTTCCCAAAATAATTCTATCTGAGAATATCATCAGCTTTTGACAGAATTGATTCGGGGATAATAATCCCCAGATTATCCGCAACCTTTTTGTTAACAAGCAGTTCAATTTTCCTTGGTCTTTGTATTGCCAGATACTGGGGTTTTGCGCCTTTTAAAACCTGATCAACCAGTTGTGCTAATTGTTGGCCCATTATTTTATAGTTGGGGCCGTATGAAAATAATAATCCTCTTTCAACCATTGACCTGTCGCTTCCGATGGCAAGAATCCTTTCTCTGTTTTGAGCTTCGATCAGTTCCCCGGTTTTACTCCAGATCATCGCTGAGGCTGCCATTAACATAGCTTCTCCCTCGGCTGCTTTTATGTTTGATGCAATCTTGACAACTTCCGCAGCATCGGTGGCTGGTTTTTCTACCAAGGTAATATTTAGCTCACTTGCTTCTTTGACGACTTTCGTGCGTGAGTTGTCGGAAGAAGTTTCTCCCGGTTGATGGATGAAATAGACTTTTTTAATGGAAGGCTTAGCCTCTTTTAAAAGGCCTAACCTTTTGGGGGTCAAATCCACTGATAACGAGGATACACCCGTAGCATTATTGCCCGAGGAGTCTAAACTTTGGACAACTCCGTTTAAGACAGGATCCCCGACACTGCCAAAAACTATCGGGATAGTTGTGGTTGCTTTAAGAGCTGCTTGTGTGGCTGGGGTACTGTTGGTAACAATAACGTCTACTTTTTCGTCAACATAGCGCCTGGCGACTCTTAGATAGTCTGCACTGTCTTTAATCTCGTCCTGTATGTATTGAGGGTTATAACCAAATTTTGTAAGCTCAGCCCGCATAGAATCAAGCGAGGTTTCATAAGTCTTATTTGTTTTTTGTGACAGCAAGCCGATTCTAACAGTCTTTTTCTCTGTTTGCGTACTTTTGGATGTATCGAAATTTTTGATAAAAAAATACCATCCCATAAATGCCACTATTATTAAAAGAGAAAGCGCGGTAAGAATTTTTAGCATAGTTACCTTCTACAAATTAAGTTTTTCAGATATACTGAAACTTGTCAAGGAGCAATATTTTTCGGGTCTTATTCGTGTTATAATGGAAAGTCAATATGAGGAACTTTCAAATTAATCCTAAATTTAAACCTACCGGAGACCAGCCGGAGGCTATTAAAAAACTTACTGCAGGTTTAAGAGCTGGAGAAAAACACCAGGTGCTTTTAGGCGTCACCGGTTCCGGTAAGACTTTTACTATTGCTAATGTAATTGCCGCCTGGAATCGTCCGGTGCTGGTTATCTCACATAACAAAACATTAGCAGGCCAGCTGGCCCAAGAGTTTAAAGCCCTTTTTCCGAAAAATGCTGTTGAATACTTTGTTTCATACTATGACTACTATCAGCCCGAAGCTTATATCCCTCAATCCGATACGTACATAGAAAAGGAGACTGATATTAATGAGGAGATTGAAAAACTCAGGCTCTCCGCCACAACTTCCCTGATGACCAGAAAAGATGTAATTGTGGTTGCATCTGTCTCCTGTATCTATAATTTGGGTTCACCTGTTGAGTACGGCGGAGCTATTTTAGAGCTTAAGAGGGGTGTTAAGACAAGTTTTGAATCAGTCCTTAAAATTTTACAAAAGATGTTTTATACAAGAAATGACATAGATTTTAAAAGGTCTACCTACCGGGTTGCAGGAGATACGCTGGATATTTTCCCCTCTTATGCGGATAACGCTGTCAGGATTGAATTTTTGGGCAGTAAGATAGAAAGGGTTTCCAGCCTTAATCCCCTGACCGGTGAAGTAGTTCCCCAAACAGAAACACTGACAATTTACCCTGCCAAACATTACATCACGCCGGAGCAGAGGTTAAAGCCTGCTATAGCCCAGATAGAAAATGACTTAGAGTCAAGAGTCAAGAGTCTAAAGAAAGCAGGAAAACTGCTTGAGGCACAAAGGATTGAACAAAGAACACATTATGATTTGGAGATGATGAAACAGTTTGGCTATTGCAACGGTATAGAAAATTATTCAAGGTATTTTGACGGCAGAAGAATGGGTGATCCGCCATATACTTTGTTGGACTTTTTCCCTGCCTCGCCGGTCTTGCCTGTCGGCAGACAGGCAGGCGGGCCCAAGGACTATCTATTAATTATTGATGAATCTCATATTACACTGCCGCAGGTCAGAGGAATGTATAACGGAGACAGGTCAAGAAAAGAGACTCTGGTTGAGTTTGGGTTCAGACTGCCCTCAGCTTTGGATAACAGGCCTTTAAAATTTGAAGAGTTTTTAAGAAGGATCAATCAGGTGATTTATGTTTCGGCAACACCTGATGAGTATGAATTATCACTGGCAAACTACAACTACAAACCCGGTTTGTCAATTCAAAACCAAACCGGGTTTGGAAATTCAGGAAACGTAGCAGAGCAATTGGTCAGGCCGACAGGGATTATGGATCCGGAGATTTTTGTCAGGCCAACTGAAAATCAGATCCAGGATGTCATGCAAGAGGTTGTGGGGAGGGTTAAGCAACATGAGCGGGTTTTGATCACTACATTAACCAAAAGGATGGCTGAAGACTTATCCGAGTATTTAGCCGAAAAAGGGATTAAAGTGAACTATTTACATTCGGATATAGAAACATTGAAACGTTCCGACATTCTGGAATCACTCAGAATGGGTGAATATGATGTTATTGTAGGAATTAATCTGCTCCGGGAGGGTTTAGATCTACCTGAAGTTTCACTGGTTGTGATTTTAGATGCAGACAAGGAAGGTTTTTTGAGATCACGTACATCCTTAATACAGACCATGGGAAGGGCGGCCAGGAATATTAACGGTCAGGTAATTATGTATGCAGATACAGTGACTAAATCCATGCAGGCTGCAATGGATGAAGTTGAACGGAGGAGAAAGTATCAGCTTGAGTATAATAAAAAACACAATATCACCCCGAAAAATATTGAAAAAGAGTTAAGGGATAGGTTGATAGAAAAAATGGAGGAAGTGGAAAAGGAGACTGGACATGAAATACTCAATATTGATGATATTCCAATCAAGGAGAAAGAAAAGATGGTCAAACTTTTGGAGAACCAAATGAAGCAAGCAGCAGAAATATTGGATTTTGAAGAAGCTGCAAGGCTAAGGGATCAGATTAAAGAGTTAGGGCTTTAAAAAATTTGCAAAACTTGGTACAATTGCTTGCATTTATGGCAGCTGACAAAATAATTATTAAAGGGGCCAGGGAAAATAATCTGAAAAATATTGACCTGGAGATTCCTAAAAATTCCCTGGTTGTTTTTACCGGTATTTCAGGATCCGGTAAATCATCCCTAGCTTTTGACACCCTGTATGCTGAAGGACAAAGAAGATATGTGGAATCACTGTCTGCTTATGCAAGACAGTTTTTGGGTGTAATGGACAAACCGGATGTAGATTATATAGAAGGATTATCCCCGGCAATTTCCATTGACCAAAAAGCTGCTTCTCACAATCCCCGCTCGACTGTGGGTACCACAACAGAGATTTATGATTATTTGAGGCTGCTTTTTGCCAGGATAGGCCACCCTCATTGTCCTGTCTGCGGCAGGGAGATCTCCAGGATGAGTGTTGAGCAGATAACGCAAGTCATCCTGAGCGAAGTCAAAGGATCTCATTCGAAGAAACGGAGAAGAATAATGGTGTTGGCGCCTATTGTTAAAGATAGAAAAGGTGAATATACTTCGCTTTTTGAGGACTTGAGGAAAAAAGGGTTTTCGAGAGTGAGGATAGATGGGGCGGTGAGGGATCTCGCAGACTCGCCTCGCTCCGCGGGCGGAGCGGGAGATTTCCTGCTGATCAAAACTAATAAACACACCATAGATGTGGTGGTAGACAGGTTGGTACTGGAAAATCCGAAACAAAACAAAGAGTCAATATTAACCAGGCTTTCACAATCTATTGAGACTTCACTTAAGATGGGGGAGGGGTCAGTTATTGTTTCAGATGTTTTAGATGCTTCCTTAGAATTTCCAGCAAATCCCAAAAAAATGCATGACCACCTTTTTTCAGAAAGGTTTGCCTGTCCGGTAGATAATATTGCTCTTTCAGAAATAGAGCCCAGGCTTTTTTCATTTTACTCGCCTCATGGAGCTTGTCCTGAATGCACAGGTCTTGGTACACTCTTGGAGATTGACCCCGACAGCGTTTTAAACCCGATTTTGTCCATTGCCGAAGGAGGGATACTGCCCTGGTCAAAGCTGGCAAATAATGAAACCTGGTTTACAAGGCTGATTGAGGCCGTCGGTAAACAGTACGGTTTTGATCTCTTTACCAGGCTTGGGCAAATTCCTGAAAAAGGAAGGACGGTTTTACTGTACGGAGCCGGCGATCAGCAGTTTAAAGTTGAAGGCAAAAACAGGCAGGGTAGGTGGACCCATTTTTATTCCGTTTTTGAAGGTCTGGTGAAATATCTGAAGGAGAGGTATAAAGAAACAGAATCAGATTATGTTAAAGCTGAGATCGAAAAGTATATGGTTAAGGAGATATGCCCCTTATGCCTCGGGTCCAGACTTAAAAAAGATGTCTTATCTATCACCATTGATGGGTTAAATATCGCTGAAGTTACCACCCAGTCAATAAATGAGGCTCTGGATTGGTTTAAAATCCTGGGGTTGCCAAAGCTGACAGAGCGTGAAATAACAATCGCAAAACCGATCCTGAAAGAGATACAGTCACGGCTCCAGTTTTTAATAGATGTGGGTTTATCTTATTTAACACTGGATCGGACAGCCATGACTTTGGCGGGAGGGGAGTCCCAAAGAATCAGATTGGCATCGCAGATTGGGTCAGGGCTTTCAGGTGTTTTATATGTTTTGGATGAGCCTTCGATCGGGCTTCATCAGAGGGATAACAGCCGGCTTATTGAAACCCTAAAGAGGCTGCGTGATTTGGGAAATACTGTTATTGTCAACGAGCATGACGGGGAAACTATGGAAAATGCGGATTTTCTGGTAGAAATCGGACCTGGGGCGGGAGAACACGGCGGGTACATTACATTTACCGGTACACCAGAGAGGATGAAAAATGATAATAATTCCCTTACGGGCAGATATTTGTCAGGGAAGAAAAAAATTGAGGTATTGTCTGAGGGAAATGGAAAAACTTCTGAAAACTTTGGAGCCTTGGAAATAGTAGGGGCCAGAGAACATAATTTAAAAAACATTACCGCTAAATTACCTCTGGGTAAACTAATTAGTATCACAGGTGTTTCCGGATCGGGAAAATCAACGCTGGTGTATGACATTTTGTATAAAGCCCTAGCAAATAAATTTTTCCGCTCCAGGGATAAAGCCGGACAATTTAAGGAACTTATTGGGGTAGAAAATATTGATAAGGTAGTTCTTGTTGACCAATCACCGATAGGACGCACTCCAAGATCTAATCCGGCCACCTATACAGGAGCATTCACATTTATCAGGGAGCTTTTTGCTTCGTCCCCTGAAGCTAAAATAAGAGGATATGGACCCGGTAGGTTTTCGTTCAATGTAAAAGGAGGTAGGTGTGAAGTTTGCGAAGGCGAAGGACAAATTAAAATTGAGATGCAATTTTTGCCGGATGTATTTGTAACATGTGAAGCTTGTGGTGGGAAAAGATACAACCGGGAAGCTTTGGATATACATTTCAAGGAAAAAAATATCTCAGAGGTCCTGGATATGACAGTGGAGGAAGCTTTGGAGTTTTTTAAAAACATACCCCAGATAAAAAATAAAATAACTGTTCTAAATGATGTAGGTTTGGGATATATACGTTTAGGCCAGTCTGCAACTACTTTATCAGGCGGAGAGGCCCAAAGGGTAAAACTTTCAACTGAACTCTCCAAGCGTCCTACAGGACGCACGATCTATATTTTAGATGAGCCCACAACAGGGCTGCATTTTGCTGATATTGAAAGGCTTTTGCAGATCCTCCGCAGACTGGTTAATTTGGGCAATACTGTAGTGATCATTGAACACAACCTTGATGTTGTAAAGAATGCTGATTGGGTCATAGATTTGGGTCCTGAGGGAGGGGATATGGGAGGAAAAATTATCGGTGAAGGTACACCAAAACAACTGTCACAAATTAAAACTTCTTACACAGGACAATACCTTGCAAAAATACTTTAGGCTCAGCCGATTGGTTAGCCTCTCACCTTTCAGGTGTCAAGCTAAAAAATAGAAAAATCTCTGTTGAATTCGTAATTGAGCCGTTTTCCTGATAGAATTTACATAATGATTAGTTCTCTCCGGCTTCGAACAATAATTATGAAGAAAATATTTTTTATCCTATCATTTGGTTTCCTTTTACTCATCACCCGGCACTCATCACTAATTCCCCCTGCCCATGCAGCAGGTGAGTTTGCTACGTCTTATAATATTACATATGATGTAGACTCATCAGGGGAGACACAGGTTGAAGAAAAAGTCATTCTTAAAAACCTAACCGACCGTTTTTATGCATCTTCTTTTGTTCTTAGCATCGGTGCAACGCAAATTTCAGATGTTTCTGCATCAGATGCTCAGGGCTCGATCCCTGTGGAGGTTTCCAGAAATAATACAAAAACCAATATCGGTGTTAAATTTACCTCTCAAATTGTGGGTAAGGATAAGGAATATCCGTGGACCCTGAGGTTTAAATCAAAGGATTTTGCCCAGGCTCAAGGGAAGATTTGGCAGGTTTCTGTTCCAAAGATTTCGGCCTTAGAGAACCTTGATAGTTACAATTTGACTCTCTCTACACCGGTTGCTTTTGGAGACCCGACTTCTATTACCCCGGAACCAAAAAAACAGACCGAAGCAGGAGGCAGGCTGTATTTTTATTTTACAAAAGAGCAACTTACTGACTCTGGGATTTTTGCCAATTTTGGGACGACCCAAACCTTTAGTTTTAAAATGGTTTTTCAAGCTAAAAATAATGGGATTGTTTCGGCTCTTGTAAAAATCCCGCTCCCTCATGATACACAATACCAGCAGGTACTGTTACAAAAAATCACTCCCAAACCGGAAAATGTGACAGTTGATGGTGATGGTAATTATATCGGCCTGTTTACGATTGGCCGTAAAGAGTCGCTTAATATAGAGGTTTTAGGGCAGGCCAAGCTTTTCTATAAAAGCCGCGGCATTGTGACTCTTAGTAAAGCAGAGGAAGCTTCCTACACATTAAGCCAAAAATATTGGGAAAAAGATAGTCCTCAAATAAAAACTAAGCTGGCTGAAATTTTTAAAGACAAGAACCCAAAAACAAATTCGGAGAAAGCCCGTTTGATCCATAAATTCGTCAGCACCTTTTTACAGTATGACCAAAATAGACTGAAAGAAAAGAACTTCCAAAGGCTGGGGGCCTTAACAACTCTCTCCAACCCGGATAAAGCTCTCTGTGGTGAGTTTACGGATCTGTTTATTGCTCTCGCCCGCTCCGGCGGGATTCCGGCAAGAGAGTTGATAGGTTATGCATACACTTCTAATGTTGATTTAAGACCGTTGTCTTTCGGTGAGAATATCCTGCACGCTTGGCCTGAATACTTTGACCCTGCCTTCGGTTGGGTGATGATTGATCCAACCTGGGAAAATACCACCGGCGGAGTAGATTATTTCTCAAAATTTGACTTAAATCATCTTGCATTCCTGACAAGAGGACTATCCTCAGAAGAACTCTATCCGGCAAGCGAAGTTAGCGTTGATTTTACCGAAGCAGATTTTAAGCCAAATCCAGATATCAAGCCGGTGATAGAATTCCCCCGGGAAATCTTTTCTGCTTTCCCAGCTAAAGCTACAGTTTATCTGGAGAATGCTGGCAATGCGCCTTCTATACCAACCAGCTTATCCTTAACCGCCTCGAACTTAAAAGTTGTAGATAATGGACCTTTTGCCGTACCTATTTTACCCCCTTTCGGATCCCAAGTATATCGGTTTGATTTAAGGTCCGGTAGGTTTTGGGAGTCTTATGAGGATATTTTACGTCTTAAGGTGGGGAATCAGGTTATAGAAAAAAAAGTTATCGTCAAATCTTTTTTTGCCCAACAGTATCTTGCTTACGGGGTGATAGGAGCAATTGGGATGATGGTTACAATTTATGCAATGATATTGTATTTACGTTTAAGGACTTCTAAGCATTCCTGATAAAATTTTCAAGCTTATGATTCCAGACCATATTGGTATTGACAGATCAAAAATCCCGCACAGTACCGGGGTGTATATTTTTAAAGATGGAAAAGACAAAGTCTTATATATCGGTAAGGCGATAGATTTATATCATCGTATAGCCTCATACTTTTATGGACCTAAAGATTCCAAAACCTCCAGTTTAGTTAAGCTGATAAAGAGGTTGGAGACAATAGTTGTTGAGTCCGAGATGGAAGCACTAATCCTTGAGGCAAACCTGATCAAGAAACATCTGCCCCCGTATAATATCCGTTTAACTGATGATAAAGACTATCTTTATATAGCCATAACTGGGGGAGATTTTCCAAGAATTGTTACAGCCAGGAAAAAAGATTTAAAAGCCGTAGGAAAATATTTTGGACCCTTCCCTTCTGCCAAAACCGTCAGAACAACCCTAAAGCAGCTTAGAAGAGTTTTTCCCTGGTGTTCGAATCCGCCTAAAGGGTTACTGCGGAGGGCATGTTTTTACTATCACTTAAAACTTTGCCCCGGTGCTTGCGTTGGACTGATTTCAAAATACGATTACCAAGAAATTATCAACAGGTTTGAAAAGTTCCTATCAGGAAAAAAAGCAGAGTTATTGAAAGAGTTGGTTTTAGAGATGAACCAATTTTCGAAAGAGATGAAATTTGAGGAAGCCCAAAACATTAAAAAAATAATAACGGGGATTCAGTATCTAACCCAGACGAATAGGGTTAGTAAATATCTGGAAAACCCTAATTTTTTGCAACAGGAAAACTTAGAAGCTCTTTATCGCTTACAAAAGGATCTCAATCTGCCGAAACTTCCGGTTAGAATCGAGGCTTACGATATTTCAAACTTTCAGGGTAAAGATGCCACAGGCTCAATGGTGGTTTTGACAAACGGTGAGATTGATAAATCGCAATATAGAAGGTTTAAGATCAGAATTTCCGGCAGGCCCAATGATGTGGGGATGCATATGGAGATTATGGAAAGAAGACTGAAGCATCCGGAGTGGGGTATCCCGGATTTAATTTTGGTAGATGGAGGAAGAGGACAAGCGAAAGGGGTGCAGTCCGTCATTCTGGGAATGACGCCCATTTTTGGTTTGGCAAAGCGGATGGAGTGGCTTTATCCGCCTGAAGGTGAGGTAATTAAACTGCCGAAAAACAGTCTGTCTTTGCGCCTTTTGCAAAAAATCCGTGATGAATCCCATCGGTTTGCAATAACTTACCACAAAAAGCTGCGGGAAAAAACTTTTTGGAATACAAAAAAGGCCTGTTAACTTGAAGCTAACCGGCTGTTGCCGGAGTCAAAGCAGAGCTCTCTCCGACCTAATCATTTCATAACCACAAACACACTCGTAAAGGTTTCTGTAAATGGCAGTATATTTGGTAAAATCCTTTACGCTGTCACCATATTCGGGGTTCCAGGGTTGATTTTGCATTCGGTGCTTATGTTTTGAGTCACCGAAAGCAACAACCTGCTCTTCCTTTTGACCACACAAGGTGGAGTATTCTCCGCCTGAAACGAGGTCAACAATTGCTGCGAACCCCTTCTTCGCTTGTTCCTGGTTTCTTCTGGAACCAGGACGAATCATGTGCGCAAATTTAGACAACTCTTGGTACATGTCCTACAATGTTACCCTAAAATTTAGGCACTGTCAAGTTGTGATACAATCAAAACCATGAAGGCAATATTGCGGAATTTTTTGATTCATATAGTGACTCTCCTGACTGTGACTAAAATTTTGCCCGGCTTGACCTATACCGGAGGGATGAAAACTTTAGTTCTGGGTGCAGCGGGGCTGATGGTTATTAACTGGCTGATAATCCCCCTTTTAAAAATTATGTTTTTACCATTAAATCTTTTAACATTAGGTTTTTTTACCTGGTCCATAAATGTTGTGGCCCTTTATTTTTTGACAATAATAGTACCGCAGTTTAGGATTATACCTTACTATTTCCCGGGGAGTGAGATCAGTGGGTTTATTGTACCGGCAGTGGAGCTTAATATTTTAATGGTAGCAATTTTGGCTTCATTTTTGGTAGGATTAATATCGCATCTATTGCAGTGGTTAACAAGCAAATGAATAATCAATTTATGTCGCTGATCCAGATTTTTTTGGGAATTTTACTTAGCGGGCTTATTTTACTTCAATCAAAAGGTACTGGGTTGGGATCTACCTTTGGAGGGGATATGGGTTTTTATGGGACTAAAAGAGGAGCTGAAAAAATGTTGTTTATTCTGACAATTGTAGTTGCCGCTCTTTTTTTAATATCTTCAGTTGTGGCAATTTTTCTAAGTTAAATGACACCTTTTAAAAAAGCACTTTTATCCTTTCGGGTAGCTTCACTTTTTATTAAAAGACGGGTTAAGTGGTTAAGTTTTGCAGCAATTTTGCTTATCTTGATTGCGGGGGTTTTTCTAATTTTTAAGGATGAATTACTAAAACAGTTTATTTCAGAAGGTTTAGTCGGTACTTATACAGAGGATGATCTGCCGCCGGTTGTTGTAAATCTTTTGTCGCAAAGCCTGGTTGTTGTAAATACTAAAGGTATGGCGGAGGGAAGCGTCGCATCGTCGTGGCAGACTAATAACGATGCCACTATTTATACTGTAAAACTTAGAGACAATTTATACTGGTCTGACGGAACCAAATTACGCGCTGCAGACATTGATTTTTCCTTACCCGATGTCGGGATACGGGTTATTGACGACACTACCGTAGAGTTTAAACTTACCGACTCATTTAGCCCATTTCCGTTACTGCTGACCAAGCCAGTCATCAGGAAAGGGAGTCATACGGGTTTGGGTCCATATCAGATTAAAAATATTCAAAAGGATAAAATTTTTGTTAAAAAACTGACCCTTCACTCTGCTGAAAAAAATATGCCAAATATAATAATCAGGTTTTACCCTAATGAAAAAATTGCCAGGAGCGCACTCAAAGTTGGTGAAGTTCAAGCTTTACTGGGTGTTTCAGAGTTTGGGGGTTTGGATAGTGAGAAAACCCTAAAAGAGATGTCCAAACCTAACTTCCAACAACTGGTTACTATTTATTACAACACAAAGGATTCGCTGCTCTCAGATGAGAATTTAAGAATTGCTTTAAGCTTTCAGGCCCCAACTATTTCCGGAGAAGTTGAAGCTAAAACATTTATTCCTCCGGCTTCTTGGGCATTCAATGCTGAGGTTAGAGATTACCTTGATAATAATGAACAAGCTAAATTAAGTTTAAAAAAGGTTGGAAAGCTTGATAAAATCACCTTAACTGCGACTTCATCATTAAAAAGCGTTGGCGAAAAGGTAATAGAAGCATGGAAAAAATTAGGAGTTGACGCCGTACTTCGGGTTGAAAGCGGTATCCCCCAAAACTTCCAGGCACTTTTAATTGCACAGAATATTCCGCTAGATCCGGATCAATATTCCCTTTGGCATTCAACCCAAACCCAAACCAACCTGACGAAATATTCTTCTCCAAGAGTTGACAAAGACCTTGAGGATGGCAGGAAAAGTGCAGATATGGAGGTACGGAAACTGAAATATAAGGATTTGCAAAAGATTATTTTGGACCATGCCCCCGCAACTTTCCTGTATTTTCCTAAATATAATATCGTTTATAGAAAAAAAATTGAATCAATGCTTACAAAAGTCATAAAAATACAACTACCGCAACTTTTTAAAGAATGATTTTTTCATCTATCTCTTTTGACTAAAAAGTCGGTTAGCTCCTGCAAAAGGATTTGTTGGCTGGCATCCCCGGTGATAGACGGAATGATTTTTTTGGCAGCTGTGTCATAATTTAAAGCTTTATTTTCGGAGTATTCCAATGCCCCGCAGCTGATAAATATTTTCCTGATCTCCAAAAAGTTTTTACTGCTGATTTTGCCTGTGCCGTAATATTTTTTTAAAAAACTTTTCTGCTTTCTGTTGGCATTGTATATTGCATATACATATAAAAGAGTGCTTTTCCCTTCCTCTATATCTGAGGTTACGGATTTCCCTAAAATTTTCTCATCCCCAAACACCCCTAAAATATCATCCTTTATCTGGTAAGCTATTCCCAGGTTTTGTCCGAAATGTTCAAAGTTTTTTAATAAATTTGCGGAAGCCCCTCCCAGTATTGCACCAACAAGCATAGGACCAGAAATTGAATATTTTGCAGTTTTCAGATCATAGATATCAATTATCTCTTTTTCTTGGGGGTGTTTTTGCCGGGGTATCATAACATCAAGCATCTGCCCAAATGCGGTATTGATACATGTTGCATTAAATATAGCGATAGCCTTATTCTTCCTGCCGGCATTAAAACTACTCGAATTTAAAAGTTCTGTCGCTAAAAATATTCCAAAATCACCAAGGCAGATAGCTTGTGAAATGCCGTAATGGTTTCCTCCCAAACT
>CAZFVS010000006.1:0-3922 GCA_964522265.1 uncultured Gammaproteobacteria bacterium
TATTAATGAATATGACAGCGCAAATCTGCCTCTTTCCGGTGATAACTCGAAAGGCCCATTATCTATCCAGAATGGATCATTGATGGTTTTGACATCAGGATTACCCAACTGCCCTCGCAAAGAGAATATTAAAATTATCAAAGAAAATAATATTAGAAAAAATACTGAGAATTTTTTTAAAAATTTCATTCTAAATGTCTTCCTTATCTGACTTTAAGATTAGCCCTTCAAAGTGTATATCATCATATTTTATGAGCATAGAAATTATTTCTCCCAGTCTATAAGGAGATAGGTATTTATTAGCATCTAAAGATCTGAAAGTTTTTACCGTCGCCGGCATTAAACAAGTGACACGAATACCAAATGGTTGTAACTCCTTTCCTAAAGCATACGAAAACCCTTCAACAGCATATTTAGTGGTAGCATAAATTACTTTCCCTGGTTTTATATTACTGTTATGGCTAATTTTCGAACCCAAATTAATAATTAAACCTTTTCTTGTTTTTTTCATAAAAGGAATAACCGCGGTACTCATTAAAAATACTCCCTTAACATTAGTATCCATCGATAAATCGAATTTATCCTCATCCATCTCTTCGATATTTCCACCGATGAACAACCCTACGGAGTTTATTAACACGTCTATTTTCCCAAAGGATTTAATGGTTTGATCAGCAACTTCTATGCAGTTTTTTCGGGATGTTACATCAGCAGAGATAATAAGACAGTTGGGGTTATCCCTATAAGTTTTTTGTAATTGATCCGTATTTCTTGCCACTAGAGTAAGGAAGGCCCCTTTATTTAACAAAACTTCTGCAGTACTTCTTCCGATGCCTCTGCTTGCACCAGTAATCACGATAGTTTTACCTCTTAAGCTTTCATCCGGATAAATTACAATTTTTTCTCTAAAAAGCAAATTGTAAATTATATCTTTAATTTTATTTATCATAAAGTTTTGGTAAATATTAATTTACGAGTTTTTTACTAGTGTAAACAACTGCCCAAAGAGCATTAATTTTGGATAGAGTTATCAAGGCTTTAAGCTGACAATATCTATTAATAACGAAAATACTCAAAGATAAAATCGGATGCTTTATTACTTGTTTTACCATGTTCCCGACAAGCAGGCTTGTTGGAATAAAATATTCTCTGTCAACAATTTCCGCTGGAAAATACTTTTTCATAAATGCATGTGTCGCTTGGAACCTGGTATTTTGGCTCAGTTGATCCTCTAAGTTTTGTGGTGACCTAAAATAAACAGTAGCTTCTTGAGAACAAACATATTTGTAACCTAAAGTTAAATTTGCAAAATACGTAAATCCGTCATTAGAAATAGTGTTGCTTGGAACAGTTATCTTTTTAGCTATTTCTTTTCTAAGTGCCATTATTCTCCCTGTTGCAGATAAAATGCTATTGCCATTTTTATAGTTTTTTCTTATCGGAAGATAAGCCTGAAATGTTACATCAATGCATTTTTCTATGAATGTTTTTGGGGGGAGCGGCATCGGATTACCTCCCACTAAACCAATCCTTGAGTCTCCTTTGAACTCAGTAATTAGATTTTGAATAACATTTTCATCAGTAAAAATCACATCCGCATCAGCTAAAATTAAGTAATCACTCTTAAGATGCTTGAATATTTGATTAAGTCTGGTTGATTTGCCAATCCTGTTTGAATCATCCCTAAAAACAATTTTAGGTAGATTTCGCTTATTATTTCTGTATTTATTCATTATTTTATATATTTCCTTTGCTGTATTGTCGGTAGAACCGTCTGAAATTACAAAAATCTCATCAAACTTAAATCCCTGGGGTTTTTGAGAAATAACCGATTCCAAAAATGGCCCGATATTATACTGTTCGTTATAAGCAGCTACTGCAAGTGATACTGATGGAATATATTTCATATTTTTCTCCCGACTACAATTATTCCGGATGCCAAATCAGGAATTTTGGAAAATATTAAATCAATCCACTTTATCAGTTTATTGTTTAGAGACGAAACTCCATAAGTTTTTATAACTTTTATTCCATAAACGTCTAGAGCTTTTCCCAGTATATCTATGTTAAAGAGCCTTAAATGACCTGATGGAAGCATTTTGCGATCTGGAAATTCGGTGCCAAAAAGGGAAACCACGGGAATACCGGTATTTAAGAGGGGCTCAAAAAACATTGGTGCTTTACCCATAAGTATAAGAATTCTGTTTAACCAGGAAGTAAGATTTGGCGTGGTCAAAATAAGTATACCGCCTTTTTTCATTACCCTTGCAACTTCAGATAAATAAATATCAGTATCCTTTAAATGAGCAATATGTTCACCTGATATAACTATATCAAAAAAATTATCCTTAAAAGGAAACTCCTGCTCCGAATCTGACACAGTAAGGTTTATATCTTTGTATAAGCTTTTTCCTGTAGTAATGGCTTTTTTGGATATATCAGCACCATATATTTCTGCCTCCGGAAAAATTTCTTTAATTTTAGCAGCCAGATAACCAGTGCCACACCCAACATCAAGAATTTTCTCTTTTTTTATACCTCTTTTTTCTATTACTTCAATCATTTTAGCAAACCTATGTGATGCATCTTGATATTTAAGTAGATCACCAAAGACACCTTGTTTTTCGTAAATGGAATTTGATTTAATATATTTTTTCATACCACCCTCCTACAGAACTTTTTAATGGCGTTTGCTATCAGCTGAACTTCTTTTTCCGAAATGAAGGGATTAATCGGCAAAGATAAAATACATTTTGAGAAATTTTCCGTTTTTTGAAGCAATACAGAATTATATTTTATGTAACATTCCTGTTTATGAACAGGTATCGGGTAATGAATCATTGTTTGAATACCGTTCTTTAATAGATATTTTTGGAGCTTACCCCTCTCTTGTACCCTTATAACAAAAAGGTGATAAACTCCTCTAGCTTCTTTTCTTTCCTTTGGCAGTTCGACTCCCAAGACATTTTTTAATTCATCAAAATACTTTTGGGCTATTTTTCTTCTACTATCATTAAGCTTATCCAGGCTTTTTAGTTTCACCCGGAGAACTGCAGCTTGGATCTCATCTAATCGGCTATTTAATCCCTTAACTTGATGTTCATATCTATTCTTTTGACCATAATTTCTAAGCATTTTGATTTCTTCATAAAGTTTCTTAGAATTTGTAGTAATTGCACCACCATCCCCATATGCACCCAAGTTTTTCGTAGGGTAAAAACTGAAGCAACCCATATCTCCAAAAGCACCTACCTTCTTATTATTATAAATTGCACCATGCGCCTGAGCACAATCTTCTACTACAAACAAATTATATTTTCTGGCAATTCTTGATATGTTTTCGATATCAATAGGTTGACCAAATAAATGAACAGGCAATATTGCTTTTGTCCGAGATGTAATTTTTTCTTCTATTTTAGAAGAATCAATATGATAATACTCATCAATATCTACAAAAACAGGTTTTGCCCCGGTTGCAGAGATCGCCAAAGCTGTTGCAACTGCCGAATTTGAAACCGTTATTACCTCATCACCTTTACCAATACCCAAAGCCATTAAGGAAATCTGCAAGGCTTCCATTCCGTTTGCAACACCTACACAGTATTTAACTCCAACGTAATCTGCAAATTCTTTCTCAAATTTCTCGACTTCTTTCCCCAATATATACCAACCTGATTCCATAACACTAACCAGAGCTTTATCCACGTCTTTTTTGAAAAACTTATATTCCTTCTTAAAATCATTCATTAAAATCATGCATTTACCTCCTCCAAATATTTTTTGTAACTCCTGATATAGTCCCCTTCTTTATAAACATCTGATGCTACTACCATAAGTAATGTCCCCTCTTTAAAACCAACCATCTCATGCCACATCATTTTGTCAAGGAAAAGCCCGTGATTTGGCTTATTAAGAGTAACCG
>CAZFVS010000006.1:3932-19814 GCA_964522265.1 uncultured Gammaproteobacteria bacterium
ATCCAGACCATTATCCAAAACAATAGTTATACTTCCGCGAAGACAGAAGATTACCTGTTTTGTTTTTTTGTGAGCATGTCTACCCCTAACTGCATTTTTTATCACGTCAAAGATGTAATAAACCCGTTTGATAGCAAAAGGGATGTGATTATTCTCCTCCATAAAGCACAAGTAACCCTCATCCAGAATTTTGGGAAGTTCAATGATATAAGACAGCTTGGTTTTTCTAATATTATTCATATCTTTTTTCCTTATTTAAAACATATTCTAAAAAATCTTCAAACTGTTCTGCTACTTTTTCCCAGCTAAATTCTTTTGCAAATTCTCTCGCACTTTTTCTCATTTTCCTATTTAGATTCGGCTTCGTACCCTCTAATAATTTTCCAGCATAATCATCAAGATCAAATCGTTTTGCCTTAAGCGCAACTGTCTTTTTAATCCATCTACTCTCAGGAAGATCAAATGCCACTACCGGCAGTCCCGCTGCTAAAGCTTCTAGTGTCCAAAGCGAAATTTCATCATGCCTTGAAGGAAAAACTACAAATACAGACTCCTCAATCAACCTAATCTTTTTTTCACCATACGCCGGACCTAATATTTTGACTTTTCCATCAAGTTTTAAATCTGATATTAACTTTTTAATTTTTTCCTTGTCTGGACCGTGCCCGGCAATTACCAAAGGAAAACCAATCTTGTTTGAAACTTTTGCATAAGACTTAAGCAGTAAATCAATCCCTTTTTGCCAGATATCAAATCTGCTTAAAAATAAAATATATCGTGGTTTTTTATGTATTACCTTAAAAAAGCTTTTATCAACTCCTTGTGGAACAATCCTATAAATAATATTTGGATTTAACTTTTTTGCTTTTGAGCTGTCTGTTTCAGAATAAGGAAGCAGATATTTATAAAATCTAATACCAAATTTTTCTATCAGATCAAAAGGTATGTGGTATTTTTTGGCAAACTCAATAGCATTAAACATTGCAGGAAGCCCAACCACTGGAATTTTAGTAAACAGCGGGGAAAAGCTGACAGATGTTGGGGCATGGAAATTTTCGATTATTATGTCTGCCTTTATACCTCTTACAAGCATTGGAATTGACAGAATAAAAAACAGGTTAGTCAAAAGTGGATTTTTATTTACAATCCCCGCATGTCTATAATAAACCCCATCCTCTTGGTAATTTTTAAACCCCGGATATTTGGAACAATAAACTGTAACTTGATGTTTTTTAGCCAACCTTTTACCTACCTCTCTTGTGGCATGTGCAGCTCCTGCTCCCCAAAAAGGATTTTTAAGGCTGTCCATATCAATAATTGCTATATTCATTTTTGCATTCATATTATTTAGTCTCCCATTTTTTGGATTTGGTATTGAATTGTTTTACAATTTTCGCAGGAGCCCCGATAACCAAACAAAAAGGCGGTACATCATTTACAACAACACTGTTTGCCCCTACTACTGAATTTTTCCCAATGGTTACTCCGGAACAAATTGTTGCATTTGCCGCAATCCAAACCCCTTCCTCTATGACTACATCCTTTACATTAATATACCCCTGATCTTTAATTGGAACATTTACATTATGATACTCATGGTCATGATCCCCAATGAAACAATAAGGACCAATCATAGTGTTCTTTTTGATATGAATATTTTTGGCTGCAGCAATAATAGTTCCTGTTGCTACAAATACTCCATCATCTATTCTAAGGTTTGGAATTTTATATCCGTGCTCATTAAACTCCTCAAGAAATTTTAATGTTACATTCTTTTCCAGGTGAACCTTATTTCCCAAATAAATGTGATTACCATTCAGAATGGTTACATCCTTACCAAATAAAACCCTTGCCCCTAAACAATAGAGGTTGCTAAATAACAGATGATAAAGATAGCGAAAAGCAAAAGTCCCTTTAGATATCATATCTTAATCCTTTATTTAAATAAGTTTTTGTATATTCTGATTCTAAAAATACCCAATATTTTTTCCATACATTGAAATTGGGATCTGCAAATTGAATGGCTATATAAGATTTCAAAAAACTATTTACAGACGTTTTTAATTTCTTTTCTATATTTCTGGATAAATTCAAGTACGCAGGATCCAGACTTAAAAGAGCCAAATCATAACCTGGTAAAGTGAGAACCATCCTACCTATATCAACCAGGTATATTTTTGAATCCTTTATTATGACGTTATGAGGCTTAAGATCCCGATGGGCTAGGCATAAACCATCATTTATATTTTGTGAAAGCAACATCCTGAGTGTTGCCAAAAATGCTTTAATAACTATTCCATAATTTCGATTACTTCTAAGAATTGTTAAGAAACTTAAATATGGCAATGAAACTAAATAGAACACAATATTTCGTTTAGGAAAAAGTTTAACCTCATCTTTTGTCAGTAAGCTGGATGTTTGGTTTAACTCATTGATAATATGGACAAAGGTTTTGGTCTGATAATTTAATGAAAATTTACTTAATGTTTTTCCTTCAATGAATTCGTAAACAATTGATATCGACTTAGTAGAGGTAATTATCTCAATTGGCTTAGGTGTTGTAATTTTATTTTTTGCTATATTTAGTGTTTTATATAATAAATTACTTATAAACCACTCATTCAAAATAAAGTAACTTTTATAATCTTTTATTCCTGCCTCAAAAGTTTTTATAAAATAACTTCTCTGGTTTTTTATATAACATCCCATCATTGAATCTACGTAATTATTTTCCTTTTTAATTGCTTTAAGCAACTTGTACTTACCAATTCGCTTAAATTGCCGTATTTTTTCTTTGTCTCTATTTAACCCTAACGCATGGATAAATGAACCTATTATTAGGTTTATGAAAGATGGTTTTTGAATAATAGAATTTGACAATTTTTTCATATATTTATATTAAAATTCCAATATTTTCATAAGTTTACCGCTGCTTTTCTCCCAGCTAAATTGCTTGACCCATTGCTTTGAATATTCTTCCAAGGAAATTCTAAATTCTTCATCCTTTAACACTTTACAAATTGCTTCTATCCATTTTTCCTGGTTATCCCAAGTCACCAGTAAACCCGTATGGGGATTTAGAACCGAATCCCTAAGCCCTGGTACATCAGAAGCAATGACGGTAGTCCCTGCCGCATAAGCCTCAATAATAGTGATACCCCACCCTTCAATTTTTGACGGCTGAACTAAAGCCCACGATTTGGCGAAAAGTTCAATCTTTGATTTTTCAGATACACTACCTGTAAATTTAACAATCTTACTAAGTCTTAATTTTTTAACCAATCTTTTAAGCGGAACCTTGCTTTCACCTGCACCTGCAATAGTTAAAGTAATCTCCGGGATTTCCTTTTTGATTTTTTTCATAATTAATATCAGCTTATCTATTGATTTATACGGTTTTAATCTTCCAAGATATAGCAGTGAAGGTTTCGTGCTTTTCTTAAATTTTGTCTGGAATTTTTCTAAATCCACTCCAGGACTCACTATTGATATTTCGGACTGTTTACCCATACCTAATTCTGTTATTGCTTGTCTTGAAGATTCTGATACTGTTATGATTTTTTCTTTTTTGTAAATTAGAGGCATAACCTCACCTTCCAAAAACTTTCCAATTTGAGCTAAAGGAAATTTTAGATCTGTTAAAAATACTTCCTGATGAACATGATGAATTAATAGAAACTTTTTCTCTTTTGCATACAATGGTGTAAAAAATGGTACTCCGTTTTCCGAATCTATAATGACATCGAATTTCCCTCTAAATTTAAACATGTAATACAGAAACGCCCACAGATAAACCATGTAAAATCCACCTCTGCGATAAATCTGGATTCCATCAATGACCTCATTTTTCATACTCTTGCCATCATTACCTGAAAATATTGCAACATAAGAACCTTCTTGAATCCACCTTTTTGCAAGTTCATGAATATAAACCTCTGCTCCTCCTGCCCACTTATGTTTTATATCTCTCCAATTAAATATAAGTATCCTTAATTTTCTATTCGCCTCTAGGGTAGGACTTTCTATCCTGCCAAATAATGCCAATATATCGGAGAGATTATTTTCAAAAATCCTTAAATATTTAACCAGTGAATGCAGACTTAATGTCACAATAAGATGAATTGTCAGGATTGACGAGGTAACCAAAGCAATTGCACCTGCGTCCCGATGGTATATCTGTATTAATCCAATCTGGATTAAAACTAAAAGAGAAGTAAAAACAGTAAATGAATAAACTCTTTTAACCAGATAATAATCTACGAAAACTTTTGAAATTGAATAACAAGCCATTCCAAAAGTAAAAAAGAGTAGGTTCGGAACAATAGCAGAAGCCTTTGCCCCATAAAGCATTGGAATTGTTATTCCTCCCAAAACTCCAAAGGTAAAAAAACCACCAAGAGAAAGCAGAACTGTAGCAAGAAGGAGTATTTTAAGGATTCTATCAGAATTTCTCTTAGCTCCTTCCTCTCTGCTTACTAAAGGAATCATAAAGGGAGAGGTCAATGCTCCTAAAAAGAAGACCATCTTACCAACCAATGACAAAAGAGCATATTTTCCTGCTTCGGCTTGAGGTAAAAAGTGATTAGCCAAGAGGATGTCAACTGTCAGGAATGCTACTGAAGAAAATGCTGTTAATAAAGATGCTGCAAAAAACTTTTTAGGAAACTTCTGAATTTCTGAACCGGGCGCATCATGCTCTTTCTCTTTGATTTGTCTAACAAGTATTAACCATCCTGCAAGAAAAGCTACTATAATAGAAAGAGGTATAGCCGAAAATGCCCAACGCCCCAGACCTATCCATACCAAAGAAGCTGCTGTCAACATCTTAACAGCAGGTTCCAATACATCTATAAAAGCCAGGGTGCCAAACATTAGGTGCGAAGACAAAAAGCCACTATTTGCTCCATTAATAAATCCAACCAATAAAATTGCTCCAAAAAATATAAATAGAAACGGATTATCGACATTGAAATATTTCATTAAAAATGGAGTAGAAAATAACCAAACAGTGGTTATCAAAACGGAAAAAATAAATGCTTTCTTTTGTAAATACTGCCAAAAACTAAAACCAGCATTTTCCCCGTACTTCCCAATCAAAAACCCACTCCTGAAATTTGCAGTTGTTGTAAAAGCATTCAAAAGAACAGAACTAAAGGAGACAAATGCCCCAAGAAGTCCAATCAATGCAAAATCCTTAAAATCTAATACCCGGCCTAAGAATGCATTAAAAATAAAGTTTAAAATATTGGCAACCATAGAAGCCACCACAATTGCCATTCCTCCTATGTAAGTTTTTTTACCTGCAATAATTCCGATTAATTTATGGCGTAGGTTATATGGAAAAGCGATAGATTGTTGCTCTTGCTTTTTGTCCAAATGGAATCCATGTACTGTTTTTTCCCAATAGTGGGGTTTGAAGATAAGCTGGTAGATGGCTAGAACTGCAGCGAAGGATGCCATCAGCCAGTAAAGGGGGATTAAATAGATATATTTTATTAGGCTGTACTGGCCTTTTTTTGCACAACCTATCATATAGTTGTAAACGTACATAAAATTCCCAAATACTAAGGAAAAAATAGCCATATAAAAAACCGGGGCGGGGTAGAATGATTCAATAGTCGGCCCGACAATTGCATAGAGGGTAAAATATGAAATAGTCAGCGCCCAAAGAATCGGATTTATCAGTAAAAAGGAGATCCTTGCTCCTATAATCAACTGGAAAATAAGCGCATGGTGTTTATGGCTTACTAAAAATTTCAGGTCATCCCGAGAATGCACAAGATAGGTTTGCAGGTAACCCTTAATCCATCTTGAACGCTGTCTTAACCAATTTTTAAGATTACTGTTTGCTTCCTCTAAGGTTGTTGATTCAATAATTGCTGTTTTGTATCCCTTTTTGAAAAGTCTTACCCCCAGGTCACAATCCTCGGTAACGTTAAACGGATCCCAACCCTCAAGTTCCCGCAGCGCAGATATCTTAAAGTGATTACTGGTTCCCCCTAAAGGTATAGTTGTATTAATAGCCTGGAAACCTGTTAACATCACATCAAACCAAAGTGAGTACTCTGCCGTAAAAAGGCGGGTTAAAAGATTTTGGTGAGGGTTAAAGTAGTTGAGTTTTGCCTGTAAACAAACTGTTTTTTGGTCCAGTTTGCTAAAAGCCAGGTAAGCTTTTTTCAGCTGATCGCTATCGGGGATATCCTCAGCATCATAAATTACGATCAAATCTCCTCGAGCTTTAGCCAAACCATAGTTACAGGCTTTTGGTTTGGTTTTAGGTTGGGACAGCGGTACGATTGTAGTTTTTATAAAATCAGGCAGCGTTAAACCTTTTACTTTATTTATTGTCTCGAGATCGTCTTCCTCCAGAAGCAGCTGGACATCCAGCTTATTTTTAGGCCAATCCAATTTTGAAATAGCTTTTATAAAGTTCGGGACAACTGCCGCTTCCTTATACAAAGGACAAAGTATTGAGTAAATAGGTAATGTGTTTTGATCAATGTTGTCCAATTCCTCCTTGGTAAAATTCAATTCAGGACAGGAGTGAAGACTTTTAGTAATTAAAAATAAGGAGAAGAGTGCGTCAATAAAATAAATGAGGCTCAAGGCTCCTATAATGATTTGCAGAGTTAGCAACCAATTTAAAAAAAGTCCTGATGCTATATAAAACAAAAGCAGAGCTGCGGCAAGTTTTTGATATAGATGAAAAGTTTTAAAGGCTGAAAGGTTATGGTTTAGTGTTGTATGGGTTACAAAACGACTGCCTTTATGGGCAATTCCGGACCCCAGCATACTTTCATTTGATTCAGGTTTGATTTTATAAACTTTTTTACTTGAAAATTTGGTTTTTAAAGCCCTCGCTCCTATTTCTAATGAAGTTTTAACAATACTAATACTTGAATTTCCGTATTCCCTTTTATCAAACTTGATATCAAAAGACCCAATTGTATAACCCAATTCCCTGGCTGTTAAAAGAAGCGGTAAATCAATTGTCCATGCCGACAGCTTGTTCTCGTCAAGGGCTTCGATAACTTCTCTTTTAAAAAGTTTAAGTCCTGACTGGACATCACATTTCAAACCGAAAAGAAATTTTCCGAATATATTCCTGAACGCTGAATTTAACAACTTCCTAATAGGTTTATCGTTATAGTCAACCCTGTTGGCAACAACCACACCATGTTCGGAGAGCATTCTGAACATTTCCGGAATAGCTTCAGGCGGGTATTGAAGATCCCCATCTATCATGGCGAAGTACTCACCTTCAACCGCTTTTACCCCTTCGATTATCGAATATGCTTTCCCGGGCTTGCCTTGTTTGTAAATAAGTTTAACCGAATAAAATTTCTGAAGACTGAATATAAAATCCGCTGTTTTATCCTCAGACCGATCATCTACAAAAATAATTGTGTAGTTTATGCCGGATGAGGACATGGCAGAAGCAATCCTTTTTACCAAAGGCACTATATTGCCTTCCTCATTTTTAACTGGAATAATAATATTTAAATAATCCATAACCTATATTAAAAAGGCTCTATCTCATCAAAAAATTAGGTTTTGGGCAGAGGCCTTATTTACAAAGGCCTATAATAACATATGTGGATTGAAAAGTCCAACCTATAGATATTTTATCTTCGCAGGACCAAACAACCGATGCTTAAAAATGCTTTTAATTGTTAACCCATTTTAAACCAATAGTCAAGTTTTATCTTGTATTATAGGGTTTACTGATATACAATATTAAGATGTATTCCCAATTGAAAGACAAAGTTATACTTTGTGTTTGCGCCCACCCGGATGACTTGGAATTTGGCTGTGCCGGTACAATAGCTAAATGGGTCAGCCAGGGTGCAACAGCTTACTATGTGATTTTGACAGACGGGAGTAAAGGCTTGGAGGATACAGGCATGCCCAGTAAGCAGCTTGCTAAAATCAGGAGGGCAGAGCAGAGGGGAGCAGCTAAGGTGTTGGGAGTCAAAAAGGTGTATTTCCAAAATTTTGTCGATGGGGAACTTATGAACAACCTCGAAGTTCGGAAAGGATTGGTTAAAATTATCAGGGAGCTGCAGCCTGATATAGTTATAACTTTAGACCCAACCTTCATTTATGACGAGAATCATGGGATTATTAATCACCCGGATCATCGCACAGCCGGGCTGGCTACCATGGAGGCGATTTTCCCTTTTGCAAGAAACTCCAGAACCTTCCCTGAGCTTTTAGACCAGGGATACAACTGCCACAACGTTAAGGAGGTTTTGCTGGTAAATTTTACTAAATGCAATTTTTTTATTGATATCTCGGAGACATTAGACAAAAAAATCCTGGCGCTAAGCGCCCATCAGAGCCAACATGATGATCCTGAAAAAATCAGCAGCATGGTTAAAAGAATAGCCAAAGGGTACGGCAGAAAAGCAAGTCTTGAATATGCCGAGGGGTTTGTCAGGGTTAGTATCAACCATTAAGTCAATACTCATCCCAGGATTTAATCTGTAAATCAGCAACGGTTTTTTCAGATAACGCGTAGGAAAGCGTGTTTGCTGCCTGCAAGTTAGTTACCAGGGGTATGCCAAAATCTACACATGACCTTCTGATGATAAACCCGTCTTTGTTGCCACCGCTACGATCCCTCGTACTGATATTAATCACCAAATCCACTTTCTTAGCCTTTAAAAGGTACAGGACTGACGGGTCCTTCTGTTCTGATATTTTAAATACCTTGGCATTATTAATACCTGCGGCTTTTAAAAACAGCGAGGTTTTCTCTGTTGCGAAAATTTTCAGGCCCAGTTTTGCAAACCTGCCGGCTCCTTCCAAAAATTCCGACTTATTTTGATCCCCGCCTATTGACATAAAAATTCCTGCTTTGGGAAATTTCCAACCCGTTGCCAGAAGGGCTTTAAGATACGCCTCGTAAAGATCAGTGCCAAAACAAGCCACCTCTCCTGTTGATGACATCTCAACCCGCAGTCTCGGATCTGCTTCTTTAATCCGGTTAAAAGAAAATTGCGGTGCTTTTACTCCGACATAATCCAAATCAAGAGTTTTATAATCGCCGCCTACAGATTCATCTAACATGGCTTTTGCAGCTATCGAGATAAAATTATATCCGGTAACTTTAGAGACAAAAGGAAAGGAGCGTGACGAACGCAGGTTTAATTCTATAACCATGACCTTGTTATCCTTTGCTAAAAACTGGATATTAAAAGGGCCGGTAATATTTAACGCTTTCAGGATTTTTTTTGTATTTTCTTTAATCTGGCGTACGGTCTCAAGGTAAAGCCGTTGTGGTGGCAACACCATCGTAGCATCGCCGCTGTGAACACCCGCATTTTCAACATGCTCGCTGATGGCATAAATTATCAACCCGCCGTTTTGGGCCACGCCGTCAATTTCGATCTCTTTGGCGTTATCAATAAATTTACTGATGACAACCGGAAAATCCGGAGACAGTTTGGTTGCCTGCTTAAGATAGGTTATTGTTTCTTTATCGCTGATTGCGATATTCATAGCGCTTCCGCTTAGAACATAAGAGGGCCTTATCAAAATAGGGTAACCGATTTTGCCTGCAAACTTTAGAGATTCTCTAACAGATGAGAGTTTTTGCCAAACAGGCTGTGCTATTTCAAGCCGGTCTAGGAGATTGCTGAATTTTTGTCTGTTCTCTGCCTGATCAATGCTGCGCGGGGAAGTGCCTAAAATTTCCGCTCCGGCTTCAGATAAACCTTGTGCCAGATTATTCGGTATTTGCCCTCCAAATGCAAGTGCCACCCGGGAGGGATTAACATCCAAAATATCCAATACCCTCTCCAAAGTCAACTCTTCAAAGTAAAGATTGTCTGCACTGTCAAAATCCGTTGAAACTGTCTCGGGATTACAGTTAATTACCGTAGTCTCGAACCCTTTTTTTCGGAATTCCTGTGCAGCCGTAACGCAGCACCAGTCGAATTCAACGGAAGAACCTATCCGGTAAGGACCGGAACCAAGAACAATAATTTTTTTATCCTTCTTAGCAGCCATTTGATTTGCAATGTCTTCTGATTGCTCCACATGGTATGACAAATAAAGATAATTTGTTTTTGCAGGATATTCCGCAGCCAGAGTGTCGATATGTTTGACTTTCGCAGTTATCCCCATTTTTTTTCTGGTCTCTCTTAGTTTGGTTTCCGTTGTATTAAAACCTTTAGCTAAAAGCCTGTCTGAAAAACCTAATTTTTTCGCTTCCAGAATTGTTTGAAAATCCAGCGTCAACCTTTTTTGTAAGAGATTGCCTTCAAATTGAACAACTTTTTTTATTTGTTCTAAAAACCACGGATCAATACCTGTTGCTTTGTATATTTTTTCAACTGCCGCACCTTGAGCCAGTTCAGCTGATACTGCAAAAAGCCTTTTAGCACTTGGCGAGAGAAAATCCTCCAGTGTCCGCAGTCTTTTGTCACGAGCAGTGTTTAACAAACCATCCTGATCCGGTTCAATCATCCGAACTGCTTTCTGAAGTCCTTCCGGAAAACTACGGCCGATTGCCATAACCTCACCAACGCTTTTCATCTCGGATCCGATACGAAGTGATGCACCGGCAAACTTTTGCAAATCCCATTTCGGAATTTTAACGACAATGTAATCCAGGGCAGGTTCAAAAAAAGCAGAAGTTGATTTGGTAACGCTATTTTTCAATTTAGGAAGGGTATAGCCTAAACCTAACTTGCAGGCGATATAAGCCAAGGGGTACCCGGTTGCTTTTGATGCCAAGGCCGAAGACCTGGACAACCTGGCATTAACTTCTATAACTCTGTAATCATGGCTTTTGGGGTCGAGCGCGAATTGAATATTGCATTCTCCCACAATTTTCAAATGCTCAATAACCCGAAAGGAAAGTTCTCTCAAAAAATGATATTGGAAATTGGTCAGGGTTTGTGACGGTGCAACCACGATACTCTCACCTGTGTGAATTCCCAACGGATCCATATTCTCCATATTACAAACTGATATTTTATTGCCGTTTTTATCCCTGACAATTTCATATTCTAGCTCTTTCCAGTGATGTAAATATTCTTCAATGGCAACCTGCGGTGAATATTGAAACGCAATTTCACAGGATTGAGTCAGTGCTTCTTGGTTTTGTACAACTGAGGAACCAAGTCCTCCCAACGAATAAGCTGAGCGGATAATCACAGGAAAACCGATTTTTTGTGCCACTTTTACCGCCTGGCTGACTGATGAGGCAAAACCGCCCCTGGGAACTTGTACACCTATTTTTTTTAGTTCATTGGAAAATAATTGCCTGTCTTCCGTAATCTTGATACTGCTAATTTGCGTACCTAAAATTGAAACCTTATTTTTTTTTATTAAACCTGAATCAGACAGAGCAAGACCGCAATTTAAAGCAGTTTGACCGCCAAAGCTTAATGATACTGCGTCAGGTTTTTCTTTTTGAATAATTTTTTCTACGAAATAAGGAGTTACCGGCAGGAAATAAATTTTTTGCGCAAGGTCAGCGGATGTTTGAACAGTAGCTATATTGGGATTTACCAGAATGGCTTTGATTCCTTCTTCTTTAAAAGCTTTAAGTGCTTGTGAACCGGAATAGTCAAACTCTCCCGCTTCACCGATTTTCAGAGCACCTGAACCTAGCAATAAAATTTTTTTCATATTTTTCGAGAACTACAATATATTTAGGAATTCATCAAACAAGTACTCGGCATCCTTTGGCCCGGGTGAGGCCTCAGGATGAAACTGGACAGCCATAAAAGGCTTTTTCTTGTGCCTGATACCTTCATTTGACCCGTCATTTAAGTTGACAAACCATTCCATCCAACCGGAGGGTAATGTTTTGGGGTTAACAGCAAAACCATGGTTTTGGGAGGTAATAATGCATTTTTTGGTTAATACATCCTGCACCGGTTGATTCTGACCCCTGTGGCCGAATTTTAATTTATAGGTATCTCCTCCTGCTGCCAGAGCCAGCAGCTGGCTGCCAAGACAAATTCCCAATATAGGGACATCTTGATTCATCAAATTTTTAATAGTTAGTATTGTTTCCTTTGCATTTTTCGGATCTCCCGGTCCATTGGATACCAAAACCCCATCGAAAGTTAAACCTTGAGAGATGGGGTCAAAATTCCAAGGAACAACCGTCAAACGTACTTTCTTTTCAACCAAAGACCTGATTATATTTTGCTTGGCTCCACAATCTATCAGAACAATGTGTTTTTTGCCTGCACCATAAGTTTGTAGTTTTTCAATTGAAACAAAGGGGAGAACATTGTGAATGTTGGGATCATAGATACTCTGGTTATCGGTTTTCAGTTTGTCTGTAACTGACAACTGAATTTTTCCCAACATAGTGCCCTGAGATCTTAGTTTGGTTGTTAAAGCTCTAGTATCTATCCCTTGCAGGGCAGGAATATCCTCAGATTTAAGCCAAGCACCCAAAGTTTGCTGACTCTCAAAGTGGGAGGGAAAATCAACGTAATTTTGGACAACAAGACCCCTTACCTGGATCTTCTTGGACTCAAAATATTTAGTGTTAGGTACACCATAGTTACCAATAATAGGGTAGGTTAAAACCAGGATCTGCCCAAAATATGAGGGATCAGTCAGACTCTCGGGGTATCCCACCATACCGGTATTAAAAACAACCTCCCCTGAGCTTGAAACATCAGCCCCAAAAGATTCGCCTATAAAGGTAGTGCCATCAGATAGAATTAATCTCCCCTGCAAGCTTTTATCAGTCTAAAGAAAATTGATATCCTATGTCAATTGCTCAAAAATATCCTGAAATAGGATGACACCTGAAAGGTGGTAAGCTAAATTAGGTAAAATTAGGGCGGCCCGGCTGAAAAGCCGGACCGCCCATTGCACTACAAGATGTTGAGCCTCTTTAGGAAAGAAGCAGCTACAAGGACTGCCCCTATGAGGTGAAACAATGTTCCAATATTCCCAAAAAGCCTTGCTTTCCTTGGAGTGAAAAATGCTCTGAATAAAAACGCCCAGCCCAACACAAAGAATCCAAGACCCATGAAAAACAACAGTTCCAAGATTCCTCCCTATTCTTGTGAATGTGCTTGCCTCACTTCGCGGGCGAAGCAGGCAACTTTGCGTAATATACTAGCTAATCTGACACAAGTCAACCTTATAGTGTATAATTCACTAATGGCGAAATATATTATCAAAGGCGGAAAACCGTTAAAAGGCGTTATCAATATATCCGGCAACAAAAATGCAGTTTTCCCCTGTGTGGCGGCTGCGCTACTCACCAAAAAACAGGTTATGCTCAAAAATATTCCCAAAATCGATGATGTCGTAACAACAATGCAGATCCTAAACAAAATTGGAGCAGATACAAAACTTGAAGGAAATAGTCTCTATATTAATGCTGCCCATATTAAAACCTATATTCTTCCTACGGATCTTATGAGAAAGCTGAGAGGATCGATTGTAATAGTCGGCGCCCTTTTGAGCAGAACGGGAAAAGCCCAATTTTCATTCCCGGGAGGAGATATTGTAGGTAAAAGAAGCATCGAAACTCACCTGGAGGGGTTTAAGAATCTTGGATTTAAAGTTATAAAAAATGATTTAAATTTTATAGTGTTGCCGGGTGGCTTGAAAAAAGAGATTATTTTCCTTGAAGAAGCATCCGTAACTGCAACCGAAAATTTAATCTTAGCTTCGGTTTTAAGAAGCGGGAAAGTGGTTTTAAAAAATTGCGCCACTGAACCACATATTGCTGATCTTTGCAGTATGCTCATCAAAATGGGTGCAAAAGTCAAGGGTACAGGAACACAAACACTGATTATAAACGGTGTAAAAACCCTCAGGGGAGTTGAGTTCACATTAGGTCCTGATTATTTGGAAATGGGAACTTACGCTGTGGCTGCTGCCATAACAAGAGGGAAAATCGGACTGAAAAATTGCAGCATCAAAGATCTTGAACCCGTGGTTTATCCTCTTAAAAAAATGGGGATTGGGCTTGAAAAAAATCAGGGGATTGTTTATACATCGTCTAAAAATATTTTATCCATACCAAAACTGCATACCAATATCTGGCCGGGGTTTCCAACAGATCTGATGAGCGCTTTTATAGTTTTGGCCACCCAAGCCAAAGGTGTTTCACTCCTGCATGATTGGATGTATGAAACAAGAATGTTTTTTGTCGATAAACTAGTCAATATGGGTGCAAATATCACTATTTCTGATCCGCACCGGGTTTTAGTTTACGGCCCCAGTAAGCTTCATGGCAGGGAACTTGAAACACCGGATATCAGGGCTGGCATGGCTCTGGTTTTGGCAGCTCTGGTTGCTAAAGGCGAAAGCGTGATAAATAAGGCTGAGTTAATAGACAGGGGCTATGAGGATGTGGCAGGAAAGCTTTCTTCCCTAGGAGCAGATATAGAAAAACAGGAGTCTGTTTAAAAAGCTTTCTGTATGATAGATTATTTTTGTGTATATAGAACTCGGCAGACCGGATGAACATTGCGGAATAGTGGGTGTTTACGGGGTAGAGGATGCCGCCAGGGATGTTTACTTCAGTTTGTTCGCACTCCAGCATAGGGGCCAGGAAAGCGCAGGCATTAGCTCCGCTTATGGAAAATATATTTTTACCCATGCAGGCATGGGACTGATTCCCGCAGTATTCGATGAAGAAGATATCACTAAGTTGGTAGGGGATATGGCAATAGGACACACACGGTACTCTACCTATGGCGGTTCTAAAAAGGAATATTGCCAACCCGTAAGTTTGGATAAAAATTTGGTTTTAGCGCACAATGGCAACTTACCTATTACCAAACCACTCGAGGATTTTTTAGATTCCAAAGGCATTGAATGGAATAATTGCAACGATACTATGCTTATGTATAAAGCAATAAATTACAATCTCAAAAGAGGAGCGGAACTGTCTGATGCGGTTGAGCAAATTTACCATTTGGTGGACGGGGTCTATGCCTGCGTAGCTATGACATCAAGAGAGTTTGTCGCTTTCCAGGACCGCTGCGCTATGAAACCTCTGTGTATGGGCAGGGTAGGAAAATCAGGATATGTATTTGCTTCCGAAACCTGCGCCCTGGACACGATCGGTGCAAAGTTTATGGAAGAGGTAAAACCCGGGGAAATGTTTGTCTTAAAAGACAATAAGATGCGGCGGAAACAGGCAGTCACAGGAGACCTTAAAAGAGACAGCTGGGAATTTGTTTATTTTGCAAGACCGGATAGTGTAATGCTTGGAAGAAGCATTGAGATAGTCAGACTCACACTTGGAAAACTTTTGGCTCAAAAATATCCAACTGATGCGGATATTGTAATCGGAGTTCCTAATTCAGGCACTACCGCCTCAATTGGCTACGCCCAAGAATCAGGCATTCCCTGGCAGGAAGGACTTATTAAAAATAATTATATTGGCAGGACCTTTATCCAACCAAACAAAAGAGCGGAATTGGTAAGACTCAAGTTGAATCCTATTGAAGAGATTATTACCGGAAAAAGGGTTGTTTTGGTTGATGATTCAATCGTCAGAGGGACAACTACCCCAAAAGTTATCAGCATTTTAAGAAATAAAGGGGCGAGAGAGATACATATGCGTATTCCTGCACCCCCATATAAATGGCCTGATTATTATGGTACAGATACTCCCATACAGGAAGGGCTGATTGCAGCTAAAAAAAGCGAAGAGGAGATCTGCAAATTTATTGGTGCAGATTCATTAAGGTATCTATCCTTCGAAGCAACCATCCAGGCTATTGGTTTGCCTGAAAGCCAGCTTTCAACATCATGGTTTACCGGGGTTTACCCAATCTCTATAGGGGAATTAGCAAACAATATTAGGGATTTAAAAACTAAGTAATTGTTCAGGATTTGACAAAACCTTCTAGGATTAGGCACACTTAATTAATG
>CAZFVS010000007.1:0-18640 GCA_964522265.1 uncultured Gammaproteobacteria bacterium
GTTTTCTTAATCTGTTATTTGATAAAAGTTACCCGCAAAAGCCTTTAACCTCAGTGATATTGGGAATTGTCGGTGGGTTGGCGTATCTCACGAAACAATACAGCCTGTTTTTTTTAACCTGCAATTTTCTACTTATTAATCTGGTGATGATATATTCCAAAAAAATGAAAAAGGCTCAATTTATAAAAAACAGCCTGATTTTTTTTAGCATGATGTTTTTAATATCCATTACTTGGATAATTCCAGTCAGTTTTAAATACGGAAAACTAACGTTGGGGAATGCAGGTTCATACAATTGGGCAGTACGGGGACCGGAAGGCAACGGGGAGCCTTTTGACAGCAATCGGTTGATCGAACCACCAAATAAAACAGCATTAAGTATATGGGAAGACCCCTCTTTTGAAGATGTTAAATATTGGAACCCTTTTAGTTCTTTGGGTAATTTAAAGTATCAGTTTTTCCTAATCAGAAAAAATACAGCAGAAGCGTTAAGGGTAATTTTTAACTACTCAGTATTGGCATTGCCCGTTATTTTGTTGACTATTATCAAACTGTGTACTGTTGGAAAACGAACGGAAAATGATAAGTCCATGTATATATTATTATCAATTTTTCTCTATATCTTCGGGTATACTTTTTTCTTAATTGACGAGAGATATTTTTGGATTATATTTATACTTATTTTGGTTTTTGCAGTCAGCCTACTATCAACTCTTTCTCAAAACACAGACAAAAGACTAAAAATTGCATTAATTGTTTTTTTTATTCTGTTGTTTATATATTATCCGATTGGAAACTTGATAAAAAATGCAAACAGGGATGATATCTATAATATAATTGGTCAACAGATGACCAGAAATGAGATAACTAAAACAAGGCTTGCAACAAATAAATTCAGTCGGAAAACATTATTTTTAGCATTTCATACAGATAGTAAATATTTAGGACAAACAGGGGACTGGGATAGTTTAAGTTCACTAAAAAATATTTTAATTGAACATGATATAAACTATTACCTTGTTTGGGAGAATCAAAAGTATGCAGTGAATCTGACCAATTTTTTGGGTTATGGTCCGATTATTTTGAGCAAAGAATTAGTTGCATTTAAAATTAAAAAATGATCGAATCCAAAAAAATCATTATAGTAATACCTGCTTTTAATGTGGGTTCTTTGATAGAAAAAACAATTAAAAGAATACCAAAGGTGCTTTTACATAAAATATCTTTGGTTATTGTTAACGATGGAAGTAAAGATGATACCAGTAGAGCGATCATCCGTATCAAAGCCAGATATAAAAATATATTTGTGATTGATAAGAAATTTAATGAAGGATATGCCAAGGCCCAAAAATCAGGATTTGATTTTGCCCTAAAAAAAAGTGCGGATATAATTGTTCTGCTTCATTCTGACGGCCAATATGCGCCCGAAGAGCTAGTAAGGCTACTGCAGCCTTTGGAAGATGATGAGGCAGATGTTGTGCAGGGTTCAAGAATTTTGGGCAATCCATTGGGTGGGGGTATGCCTCTTTATAAATATGTTGCAAACAGGATACTATCTGTTTTGGAAAACTTGGTTTATGGAACAAAAATTGCAGAATTTCACAGTGGATATATGCTGTATTCTAAAAAAGCTTTGGAAACAATACCTTATCGGAAACTCAGCGATACTTTTCATTTTGATGGTGAGATGTTGATAATGGCGGCCCTTAACAAATTACGCCTCAAACAACTGCCGATCCCTACGTTTTATGGTGAGGAAAAAAGCAACGTAAAGTCTATCAAATACGGAATTCAAGTTTTGACAATTATATGGGATTTTAAAAGAGGTAAATACCGCAAACTTTCTTTTGTATCGCAGAACCCTTAAAATCATTTTAGATGAAAAAAATATGGATTGATGGATATGAGGCGAATGTACCCCAAAGATTGGGGTCGGGACAAGTGGCATATGAGCTGATCAAAAATATTGAACTGATTGACCACGAAAACGACTATACAATTTTACTACCAGACACTCCCCTGCCGGATTTTCCAAAGGAGCGGGCAGGATTTAGGTACAAGATCTTAAAACCTAAAAAATTATGGACAAGGATTACAGTACCGTTTGCGCTTTTTACAGCCAAAGAAAAACCTAATGTTATTTTTAGTCCGACTCATTATATACCCAGATTTTCGCCAGTAAAGCGGGTGGTAATGATATTTGATCTTGCCTATTTACATTTCCCGCAGATGTTTATGAAAAAAGACCTTTGGCAATTAACAAACTGGACTAAATACTCCATATTAAACGCAAACGCAATTATAACAATTTCGAATTTTTCAAAGAAGGATATTATTAAAAATTATAAAGTTGATAGGGACAAAATCACTGTGGCATATCCTGGGTATGATTCCGGGATATTTCATCCAGCTGAGGATTATAACAAAATCCAGGCGGTTAGGGATAAATATGGGATTTGGGAGAATTATTGTATTTATACAGGGACAATTCAGCCAAGGAAAAACCTAGAGAAACTGATGGAGGCTTTTGGGCGTGTTGCAGGCGAGGGTAACAGTGATTTAATGCTTGTTTTAGTCGGAAAAGCAGGGGGGGTAGGAAGAAGAGGGTGGATGTATGAGGATATTTTTAAAAAACCCGAGGAGTTGGGGATAGGTGATAAGGTTAAATTTTTAGGGTATGTTAAAACAGAAGACCTTGTTTATTTATTAAATGGAGCTATAGTATCAATACTTGTTTCTCTTTATGAAGGTTTTGGTTTAACCATGTTGGAGGCTATGGCTTGCGGCGTACCTGTTATCTCTTCCAATGTTTCATCAATACCGGAAGTTGTAGGTAGAGCAGGGTTACTGGTTAAACCTAACTCAACTGATCAGATTGAACAGGCGATCAGGTTAATTGTGACGGATAAAAAACTCAGGGTGAAGCTATCAAAATTAAGTTTGGAGCAGGCGAAAAAATTTTCCTGGAAAAAAATGGCAAAAGAGGTGGTAAAAGTGTTAGAAAAAGTATGAAAATATCAATAGTAATTCCCAACTGGAATAGTGAAGATAAGCTTAAAAAGAATCTACCCGAAGTGCTGAAGGTTGACGGAGTAGATGAGGTGATTGTAGTTGATGATGCATCTTCAGACAATAGTGCTGCGGTAATTGAATCTTTTTTCCCGCAGGTAAAACTGGTGAAAAATAACAAAAATCTCGGTTTTTCACCGACTGTCAACCTGGGTGTCAGGGAATCTAAAGGTGATCTGATATTTTTATTAAACAATGATGCTGTGCCGGAATCAGATTCTTTGGAAAAAACACTACACCATTTTGAGGATCCAAAAGTATTCAGTGTAGGATGCAACACCGGTGGTTCATGGTCCTGGGCAAAATTTGAAAAAGGTTTTTTCTGGCACTACCAAGCTCCAGCCTCAAAAGGGGACGCCTTGCGTGCCCATCAGACGCTATGGGTATCCGGTGGTAGTGGTGTTTTCAGGAAAAGTACATGGGAAGAGTTGGGCGGGTTTGATGAACTGTATGCGCCTTTTTATGAAGAAGACGTAGATTTGGGTTACCGGGCAACCAAAAGAGGGTATATTAATTTGTGGGAGCCGAAATCAAAAGTTGAACACTATCACCAAGGTGTTTCCTCCGGAAATAAACAGCCGGGAGTTATTTCCCAGCATTTTTCTAAAAGCCATATCAGTAAAATTGCCCAAAGAAACCAATTGATTTTAATCTGGAAAAATATCACCAGTAAGAAATTAATAAACCAGCATAAAATGGTTTTGGCTAAAATGTTGTTAACCCACCCCAAATACTGGTCAATATTCCTTGCTGCAGCCATGCATATGAGTGAGATTTTGAGAAAAAGAGCCATGGAGCAGAAGGAATCCAAATTTTCCGACGAAGAGATTTTAGGAAAATTTACCAAGGAATAGTTATAATATACCTATGCTTTATAGAGAGCATATATCTTTTTCTAAACAAGGTTTTATATTTAAAGACAAAATGGGCAGGGAGCTCAAATTTGGTAGTGCTTTGGGAAAGATCCTGCACAGAATCTACAATTATTTTTTAGATGCGGAGCTTTTCTGGTTGAGGATTTTAGGTTTGATTCCCCTGCACTGCCTGCGCATTTTCATTTATAGACTTGACGGTATCAAAATAGGAAAAGGTGTACATATTCATATGGGTGCACAATTTTTTAGCCTGGAGGGGATAGATATTGGGGAAGGAACTACGATCGGCCGGAATGTTTTTTTAGATGGTCGAGACAAGTTAACTATAGGAAAAAACGTTGATATTGCTTCAGATGTGATGATCTACAACAGCGAGCATGATATAAATTCTGATGATTTCCATGCAATTTCAGCGCCTGTTGAGATTGGAGACTATGTATTTATCGGACCGAGGGTAATAATTTTGCCGGGAGTAAAAATAGGAAAGGGAGCGGTTGTGGCTGCTGGAGCGGTTGTGACCAAAGATGTTGCTGATTTTATGATAGTTGGAGGTGTGCCGGCAAAGATTATCGGGGAAAGAAAAAATAAAAATCCCAGCTACAAACTTGGTAGGGCACGTCTGTTTCAATGATAAAACGCATTTTTCTGGGTACATTTTTCATATTCGGGTTGATATACATTTTGGCTCCGGGTCCCCAGTCGATCGATGATATTCCCCAACTGCCCGGTTCTTTAAAATCAGAAGAGCCCGGCGACACTTATCAAAACCCCAATATTGCGGCTTATTTTTCAAATTACCGCAGAAAATATGTCACCGATTATTACAGGAATGAATTTGGCAGTTTAAATTTTTGGGGGCTGAAAATACCGCCAATCAGGTTGAACCATCCGCCCGAAGAAGCCTTTCAATATATTAGGGATCAGGAGCGCACAAAATATCTGGAGCAATATTTTTACCCGCTGAGAGATGCACTGTATGTTAACGGGTATGAGCCATTTGATGAAAACGGAAAAAAATTTGATTCCATATCAGTGCCGATCTATATTAACGGATACTACTTTACCAGTAAAGCCACTCTTAGGTATTACCACGCACCGCTTTTTTGGCGCCTGATGATTTATATCACGGGTTGGATAAGCGCTCTTTTTCTAATTAAATTATTTGGAAAAACATTAAAAACAGCATGAAAACAGCAGTTAGTATTGTTGAGTTTAATACAAAGGAACTTTTGAAAAAATGCTTGCACAGTGTTTTAAACCAGAGAAAACATTCGGGTAATGAAATTGCGATTTGGGTTGTAGATAATAACTCTGAAGACGGTTCGGCCCAAATGGTGAAAACTGAATTTCCCCAGATTCATTTGATTCAAAACACTCAAAATCTTGGATTTGCAAAAGGGCACAATGCGGCACTAAAAAAAATTAACACCGATTTTGTTTTAATTGTAAATTCTGATACGGAACTTACAGATGATGCAATTTTTAAAATGGTTGAATTTATGGGTCAGCACCCTGATTGCGGTATTGCAAGCTGCAAGGTTACCAGTTTTGACGGAAAGCTGCAGCCAAACGGAGGAGATCTTCCATTTGGGCTTGCACTTTTTGCCTGGCTTTTTAACTTAGAGATTTTGGGAAATTTACCCAACTTTCATCGCAACGAGAGGAGCTATTATCAAAGTGCACATGAAGTGGGTTGGGTTTCCGGCTCGTTTATGATGGTGAGGCAGGCAGTGTTTGAAAAAATAGGCTATCTTAACGAGGATTATTTTATGTACTTTGAAGATACAGAGTTTTGTTTTAAGGCAAAAAAGATGGGTTTTAAAGTAATGATTAATCCGGAAGTTGTCATTAGGCATGTGGGGGGGGCCAGTTCCGAGGATCCAAGGTTAAGACAATGGAGGGGGGAAATGAAAGGGTTAATATATTTTTATACAAAACATTTTGGTTTTTTCAGCGGCAATCTCATAAAAATACTAGTGTATATTAGTATATTTTTAAGGATGGTTGTTTTTTCTTTAACTGGAAAATTTAATTTTGCGTTAACTTATGGCAAAATTATTTTTACCATTTAATATGAATTTAATTAAAGTAGTAGGTTTTATAGAAAAAAAGATCTTTATTTTTCTTTTGATTACTTTAGTATTTATACTCTTATACCCGAAATTTCCATTAATAAATGTACCGGGAACGTACGTTGCAATAAGGCTTGAGGATTTTTTAATGACCTTTCTGTTAACGGCTTGGTTTTTGATTAATCTTAAAAACCTTAAATTAATTTTATCTAAAAATATCTCAAAAACCTTTTTACTCTTTTGGTTTATCGGTTTTCTGTCGCTTGTATCAGGACTTTTTATAACCTATTCTATCCATTTTAACCTTGGATTTTTGCACTGGCTGAGAAGGGTTGAAATGATGTCCTTATTTTTTGTGGCAGCAACAACAATAAAGAGTCAAAAACAGGTGAAAACAATCCTGAAGGTTTTACTGATTACTAACTGCATAATCCTTATTTTTGGTTTCGGCCAGGTTTATCTGGAATTTCCGGTTATCTCAACAACCAACAAAGAATTCTCCAAGGGTTTGATTTTAAAGCTCAGTCCCGATGCCAGAGCAAACTCCACTTTTGCAGGACATTATGACTTGGCAGCTTATCTTTCGGTAATTTTGGTTTTTCTTGGCAGTTTATTTTTTTATTTTAAAAAAATGCAGGAAAAAATTGTGATTGTTTTAACCTCTTTTTTTAGTTTTATTTTACTTGGTATGACTGCAGCAAGGGTTTCGTTTGTAACAACCTTAGTTTCTTTAACCCTGGTTTTCTGGATGCTGGGTAAAAGATTTCTGATAATCATTTTAATCCTTTCGGCACTGTTTGCAGTAGGTGTTATCCCCGAACTCAGACATAGGTTAGTTGCTACAATTACAGTTAACTTATTGGAAGGAGGTGGGCCAAAATACTTACCTCCGCCGAACAAAACCACTATATTTACACCTCAAAATAATACCAGCCAGGCTTCCTTTGAGGCTATCACTAAGCAATCGATTTTAGAATCTACCGCAGCAAGCAGGGTTTCCACTGTTTCTGCAGATATCGCAGCAGGGGAGCCGGTTAACCCAACTGAGCTTGGAGTTTACCGCTCCTTTAATATCAGGACGGATGTGGAATGGCCGAGGGCAATCAGGGCTTTTATCAAAAATCCTCTTTTTGGAACAGGTTATTCCTCCATTAACCTTGCCACAGATAATGATATCTTAAGGTCATTGGGGGAGACGGGTTTTTTAGGTACACTTGCCCTGCTTTTAATATTTTTCATGCTGATTAAGAAGTTCATTTATGGAGTAAAAAATACAGATATTTTTGATAAATTTTTCATTATTGGGGCGATCTGCTCAATGGTGGTAATTTTAGCAACAGGGTTTTTTATTGATATTCTGGAGGCCTCCAAAATTTCCGCATTTTTTTGGATAATTTTAGGGGTTGCATGGGCTGTTTGTGGAAAGTATAAATATGAGGATTAACCTAACGCCTTACCTAAAAAAACCTGCGATTTGGTTGGTTATCATTGTAATTATCGGGTTTTTAGTGCGCCTTTACAAAATAGATAATCCTGTTGCTGATTGGCATGCGTGGAGGCAGGCTGATACTGCAGCTGTTGCCAGAAATTTTTTTAAGGACGGATATAATCCGTTTTTACCCAAGTATGACGATATGTCTGGTGTTGCAGAACACCCTGTTCCAAACCCGGGCAGGTATAGGTTTGTAGAATTTCCAATTTATAACTCCCTGGTTTATATGGCTTATCTATTAAATGGGGGAGTTGATGAAAAGTTAGCAAGACTTATTAACGTTTTATTTTCGCTTGGTTCAATCATCTTTGTCTATGCTGTTTCCAAAAATTATTTCGGCACTAAAACAGCGCTTCTTTCTTCACTCCTTTTTGCAATACTTCCGTACAACATTTACTTTTCCAGGGTCATTCTGCCTGAGCCCTCGCTTACTTTTTTCAGTTTGGGAATGCTGCACTTTTTAAGCAGATGGATTTTGAAACAAAAACAGAAATTTTTCTGGATTGGTATTATATTCACCGCGTTTGCTTTTTTAACCAAACCAACTGCAGTTTTTTATCTTTTACCTCTCATTTATTTATATTTCCAAAAAGAAAAAACCCAGTGGTCAGTACAAAAAAGATACCTGGTATTTTTTCTCCTTTCACTGGTCCCATTTTTGCTTTGGAGGTTTTGGATTCAGCAGCACCCGGAGGGAATTCCGGCATCAAATTGGCTGCTTAATGGTAATGGTATCAGATTTAAGCCAATTTTTTGGAAGTGGATTTTACAAGATAGATTTGGCAGGGAGATTTTGGGGATGACCGGATCGGTTTTATTTTTTATAGGAATTCTCAAGAAAGTAAAACCTCAGGAGAGTTGGTTATTGCATCTGTTAACCTTATCGTCTTTTTTATACCTGATAATTTTTGCAACCGGGAATGTTCAGCATGATTACTACCAAACTCTCATTATTCCGGCTTTGGTAATTTTTACTGCCAGAGGATTTATTTTGCTTTGGGGTGGAATTTCCGATTTTTTACCAAGAATTTGGACTATCCCACTCTCCTTACTTTTTTTGTTTATGACAATTTATTTAGGCTGGAGTGAAGTCAAAGGACTTTATCAGATAAACAACCCCGCAATTGTTGAAGCCGGTAAGAAAGCAGACCAGGTTTTACCAAAAGATGCCGTAGTTATCGCGTCTTATAATGGGGACAGCTCCTTTTTATACCAGACCAACAGGCCCGGATGGCCGGTTGTAGCTTTTCCGATACCGGAGATGATTGAAAAATTTGGTGTCAGTGCATATGTTTCAACAACAAAAGACGCCAAAACAAAATGGGTGATGAGGAAGTATCAAGTTTTAGTAGATACTCCTGATTATGTTATCGTTAATTTAACAAAGGAAAACCCCGGATTTGATTATAAAAATGATAAAGAACCAAATTAAATTATTGTTCGAACAAAGTGAGAACTATCAGTAAATTAAGGCTTCTCTTCGGCTTCGCCCGCCTTTGGTGTGGCTTCGCCGGATTGAAGAATAATTCCTGAGCTAAAATGAAAATCTTAATGTTAACACCCTATCTTCCTTTCCCCCTTGTGACTGGGGGGCAAACACGGTCTTATAATCTGATCAAAAGGCTGGCAGAATTGGGACACAAAATTACATTATTTTGCCTGGTCAAGAAAGAAGAGGAGAGACAATATACCCATGAACTTGAAAAATTTTGTCAGGAGGTCCGGGTATTTAACAGGCCTCAAAAACCCTGGACTGTTAACAATGTTTTAAAAACCGGTTTCAGCTTTTACCCCTTTTTAGTTATCAGAAACTGGGCTTCAGGAGAAAAGGATGCGATAAAAGACAAACTAAAAAAGGAAAAATTTGACCTCATACATGCAGAAACATTTTACGTGATGCCCCACATACCAAGTACTCCCATACCGATTGTTTTAGTTGACCAAACGATTGAATATAGGGTTTATCAGCATTATGTGGAGAGTTTTAAGGTGCCATTTTTTAAACCCTTGCTTTATATTGATGTAGCCAAAATGAAGTATTGGGAACTTAATTATTGGCGCAAAGCAAATAAAGTAATAGCCATGTCGGAGGAGGATAAAAAGATTATGCTTTTCCAAATACCGTCGCTCGATGTTGACATAGTTCCTAATGGGGTAGACAGCGGGCTGTTTGCGAAAAGGGTGTTTGAGAAATCTAAAGATCCGGTAGTGCTATATCTCGGTAATTTTACCTGGCTGCAAAACAGGGAAGCTGTAGAAGTTTTAGTGGAAAAGATTTGGCCCAAAATTAAATCAGAAGTTTCAAATGCCAGACTGTGGATAATCGGTAAAGATGCAGAAAAATTTTTCGGTAATCTAAAAAAAGACGAAATTAGAGTGGAGGAAGTTAAAGATGTAAGAGAAGCTTACCAGGGAGCCACTGTTTTAGTGGCGCCAATATACGGTGCGGGCGGAACAAGGTATAAAAATTTTGAGGCTTTTGCTTCCGGTTTACCGGTTGTCACAACATCAATTGGAATAGGCGGAACAGATGCAAAAAACGGGGTGGAGGTTATCATTGAGGATGAGCCGGTAAATATTGCAAAAGCTGCAATAAAATTAATTCATGACAAAAAACTTCATGAAATTATTTCCAAAAATGCCAAAAAGATGGTTAGTGAAAAATATGATTGGATTTCAATAAGCAACAAATTGAATGAGGTTTATAAGGAAACCTTGAAAACTTCATTTGAAAGGTTGACTTTCAAACTTGTTTATGAAGAGGTGAGCAATGGATAACTTATCAATCAGCATTGTCAATTATAATGGGGGGGAATATTTAATAAAATGCTTAAAATCAATTAAAAAAGTCAGGAGAGAAGCACGAATAAGTGTGTATCTTATTGATAATGCTTCAACTGACGGAAGTATAGAGCTGGTTAAAAGAGGGAACCTTGCAGACCAATTAATAGAAAATCAGGAAAATTTGGGTTTTGGAAAAGCGCATAACCAGATTTTAAAAATCGTAAAAGATGAAAATATACTGTTTTTAAACCCGGATACAGAACTTAAAAAAGGTGTTATATCTACGATGCTTAAATTTATGGAAGAAAATAAGGATACTGGGGCAGCAACCTGCAAAATACTTTTACCGGACGGGTCACTTGATTGGGCCTCCCATAGGGGCTTTCCAACTCCTGCCGCCTCGTTTTTATATTTTTTAGGAAACGATAGTTTATACCATCTATCAAGGAAAAACCTTGGGAAAATTCATGAAGTGGATGCGATATCAGGAGCATTTTTCCTGACCAGAAAATCAGTTTTAGATAAGGTGGGATTTTTTGATGAAGATTATTTTATGTATGCAGAAGATATAGATCTGTGTTTCAGGATAAAACAAAAAGGGTTAAAGGTAATGTATGTTCCGACAGTTGAAATAGTTCATCATAAAGGAGTTTCCTCCGGCTTAAAAAAACATAGCCAGATAATTACATCAGCAGATCTGGAAACAAAAAAAAGATCCCTTGATGCATTTTACAAGACAATGAAAATTTTCTATAAAAAACATTATGAAAAGTCATATCCATTCTTTGTTAACTGGATGATATATTTAGCAATTAATATGAAATGGATGATGGCTAAAAGAAAGTTGGTGGTGTGAAATGCGTTTTGGAATTGACGGGCGGATGTATTCGGAATCAGGGGTGGGCAGGTATATCAGAAATTTAATTGCAGAGCTGCAGGTTTTAGATAACAGAAATGAATATTATATATTCCTCTTGAAAAAAGACTATAATTCTCTAACGTATCATAGTGGAAATTTCAAGAAGGTGGTGGCGGATTTTAAATGGTATGGGTTTGAGGAACAGATTAAGTTTCCGCCACTTCTTAGAAAATATAATTTAGATTTAGTTCATTTCCCGCATTTTAGCGTCCCTATTTTTTACAAAGAAAAATTTGTTGTGACAATTCATGACTTGATCCACCAAAAATTTTCTATGCAAAGGGTTACAACACACGGACCAATTTTGTATAAAGTTAAACAATTAGGTTATAAAAAAGTTTTTGGAGATGCGATAAAAAGATCGGAAAAAATTCTAGTTCCGTCTAATTTTGTTAAAAATCAACTAATCAATAAATGGTGGGTTAAAGCTGAAAAGATTATGGTGTCTCACGAGGCAGTTGAGGGACAAATAATCGCTATAGCGACTCATTGTACCCAAAATAAAATTGACCAGGTGCTGAAAAAATTTAAGATTAATGGATCCTATATTTTTTATGTTGGGAATGCGCATCCGCATAAAAACGTGGAAGGGCTAATCGCTGCCTTCAGGCAGCTCAAAGTCAAAAGTCAAAAGTCAAAAGTCAAAAATAATGATTTAAAATTAATATTGGCAGGGCAGGACCATTATTTTTGGGAGAGGATAAAGAAAGAGTTGCAAGAGTCCAGAGTCCGGAGTCCAGAGGATATTATTTTTACAGGTCATGTGAGTGATGAGGAAATGGTGGCATTATATAAAAGTGCAGAGTGTTTTGTCATGCCGTCTCTTGAAGAAGGGTTTGGGATCCCAATTTTAGAAGCCATGGCATGCAGTTGTCCAGTTGTTTCATCCAATGGCGGTTCACTGCCAGAAGTGGGTGGTGATGCATGCATTTATTTTGATCCGCACAACATTGATGATATGGCAGAAAAAATTTCCCTTCTCTGTCATCCTGAACGGAACGAAGGATCTAATGAATTAAGACAGCAATTAATAGAAAAAGGACAAAAAAGATATAAGGAGTTTAGTTGGAAAAAATTAGCTGAAAAAACCTTAGAAATATACAAAAGTTAAAGACCGCGATCGTTAATTGTTTGAAGAAAAGAGCTTATCAATAAGATCCATAAATCTCCTCAACTAAATCACCAAATGAAAGAGGTCTCCAACTGTAACGCTTTTGTTTTCCTAATCTTGTATATCTAGAACGAATATTTGCATCATTAATTTCGTAACCGCGCAATATAAGGCCAAGTGGTTCTTCGTTTCTCAGATCATGAAATAATTTTTGAGTAGTTGTAACCCAAACTGTATTCTCATCCTCAATTCTGGTTATACATTTCAGATCTGGAAAGCCATATTTTGGGTGATCCACAAATTCTAGTGGTTCTATAGTTAAATCATCCATTTTTTTGGGCTTTCTTTTTAAAAGACCCCAAAGGTAAATTGTTTGAACTTCAACTGGCACAGTTCTGAATTATAGAACATTTGATATTAAAGTCAATACTGTTAAAATTGTTTTAATGAAAATAGCTCTTGTCCATGATGACCTAGTTCAATGGGGTGGAGCGGAGAGGGTGTTGCTTGCAATCTCTGAGCTTTTTCCGGAAGCCCCAATTTATACCTCTGTTTTTGACAGAGACAATCAGTTGCTGCAAAAAATGTTTGGAACCAAAAAAATCCAAACTTCTTTTATTCAAAAAATCCCCGGTTGGAATCATATGTACAAAATGCTTTTGCCACTCTACCCCATTGCTTTTGAGCAGTTTGATTTCTCAGAGTTTGATTTAGTTATCTCTCACGGAACCAGGTTTGCAAAATCCATTATTACCAAACCTGAAACAAAGCATATCCACTATTCGCATACCCCGCCCAGGTTTTTATGGAATTTTTCTGGTGAAAGAGCACCAAAAATTTTGAATCCCTATTTAAGTTTTTTAAGAATTTATGATCAGATATCTGCTTCAAGGGTTGACTTTTGGATATCAGGTTCAAAAAATTGCCAAAAAAGGCTCAAAAAGATTTATCATGTTGAAAGCAGTTTGTGCCAGCCATTTGTAGATGATTTATTCTTTAGCAATATTGAGACTTTTGATGGGGATTATTATCTGATAATTTCCAGATTGAATAGCTATAAAAAAATTGATATTGCAATTGATGTTTTTAATAAAAACAGGCAAAAATTAAAAGTTGTGGGTATAGGTTCTCAATTAGGAGAATTACAGAGAAAGGGGGGAAAGAATATAGAATTCCTGGGGGTGGTTTCTGAGGAAATCTTAGTCAACCTCTTATCCGGCTGCAGAGCGTTAATTGTGGCAGCAGAAGAGGATTTTGGGCTGGTGGCTTTAGAAGCTCAGGCTATGGGGAAACCTGTCTTAGCCTTTGGGGCTGGAGGAGTAAAGGAGACGGTTTTAGACGGCGAAACCGGTATCTTTTTTGAAGAACAGACGGCAGAAAGTATGAAATCGGGTTTGGAAAAACTCTGTAATATGAAAAATAATCCCAAAAGATGCAAAAACCAAGCTGGAAAATTTACCAAAGAAAAATTTAAAGATCAATTTTTATCAATTATTGAAAAATCGGGTAAAGTGACTAAAATATATTATGATGTATGATCTTTTAAAAAGGATATTTGATATCTTGGGCTCAGTTTTGGGTATGATCGTTTTATTCCTCCCTCTTTTGATCGTTGCTATTCTTATCAAGATTGATTCCAAAGGTCCGGTTTTTGCAGATACACCGATGAGGGTAGGGATGAACGGTCATCTATTTAAGATGTATAAGTTCAGGTCAATGGTTATTGGTGCTTATGAAATCCTTAAAAAGGATCCACAGCTTTACAAAAAATATAAGCAGAACAGTTATAAACTGGATATAGGAGAAGATCCAAGGGTAACAAAATTCGGTCGTTTCATCAGAAAAAGCTCTCTTGATGAGTTTCCGCAGCTTTTGAATATCTTAAGGGGAGAGATGAGTTTGGTAGGTCCCAGAGCATATTACCCGTTTGAACTTGAAGAACAGCAAGAAAGGTATCCAAAATCCAAAGAATTTGTTAAAATTATTTTATCTGCAAAGCCGGGACTGACTGGTGTTTGGCAGGTTTCCGGGAGATCCAATATAAACTTTGAAAAAAGAGTTGAAATGGACGCTCAATATGTACAAAGAAGATCCATTCTTTATGACATTTATTTAATTTTAAAAACCGTACCAGCAGTCTTATTTGAGACTGGTTCGGTATAAGGAAAGTTCACTGCCAATGGCATTTGTAAATTTAAACAAAAAATTACATACTACCAGATCAACCAAGATCCGTTATTACGTTAAGGATGGAAGATCTAAAAAAAGATGGGTTAGTCTGCTTCTTTGTTTACTCATTCTATTTGTAGGAATCTATCTTCCGGTAAGAGGAGTGTACCAGTCTGCAAAAAGAATAGTCATGGCAGCAAAAAACGTTAACAATGCCGCTAAACAGGCAAACCTTGATGATATAAGAAAAAATTTAAGGGAAATGAGGCAAGCAAGCGACAGTTTAAACACCTCTCTTAATTTTTTAGTCTGGGTAAGGCTTATTCCATATTTTGGCGGTTTTTATATTGATGCGGTCCATTTCTCTAAAGCTGCAGTCTATGAACTGGATGCAGCAATAAAAGCTACAGACTTACTGGATCCTTATAAAAATGAATTGGGTTTTACCGGGCAGCCTATCGCGGGACAGGATAGGGTGGCCCAAGTTGTAAAAATTTTGGATAAAACTATTCCTAACATTGGCCAGATTGAGCCCCAATTAAAAAAAGCAAGTGTTGAGGTTGAAAGTATTGATGTGTCCAAATACCCTGAAAAATTTGGGCCAAAGGATATAAGGTCAAGGGTAGACACAGCTAAAAATTTTATTACAGGAGCATATTTTGCAGTATCTCAGGCGAGGTCTGCTTTAGAAGCGGCTCCGGGGGCACTGGGTGAACCTACACCCAAAAACTACCTGATTATTTTCCAAAATGATAAGGAGCTTAGAGCAACCGGAGGGTTTATGACTGCCTATGCTTTTTTAAAACTTGATAAAGGACATGTTTCTTCTTCAACCTCTGACGACATATATAGGCTTGATGAAAAACTTCTAAGTGTTTGTAAGTCTAAAATATGTCCGTTAACCCCTCCTGCCCCATTGGTTAAATACCTTCCTGAGGCAAACGGTAAACCCAGGACAGCCTGGAGTATGAGAGATTCAAATATTTCTCCGGATTTACCAACAAGTTTGGGTAATTTTGAAAAAATGTACACTTTACTTGGTGAGGGTACGCCTTTTGACGGGATTATCATGATCGATACCTATGTAGTTGAAGAGTTGATCAAAATCACCGGCCCAGTTGAGGTGTTCGGCACTAAATTTTCTGCGGATTTTGATAAAAGATGCAACTGCCCCAATGTTATCTATGAGCTGGAAAATTATGCCCAGGTAATTGAAAAAGGTGAACAGGATAGAAAAGCAATACTTGGTACTTTAATGCAGCAGATTTTAGCAAGATCGCTGGGTGCATCTACTGAGAAAACACCGGAGTTTATTAATACCGGTGTTAAGCTTGCCAACTCTAAACATATTATGTTTTTTATGCATGATGGGAAAACCCAAAATGCATTGACCCAGTTGAATTGGACAGGAGCGATCAACCCTCTAGCAGGCTCAGGGCAGGACAAAGGTGACTATCTTCATATAAATGATTCAAATTTTGCCGGAGGAAAGTCTAATCTATACGTTGAAGAAGAAGTAAGTTTGGATATTGACTCAAAATCCGGAAAGCATAAATTGACAATCAGTTATAAAAACCCGCAGAAATATGATTCATGGTTAAACCAGAGAAACAGGGATTATGTCAGGATTTATGTACCGAAAGGGAGCAAGCTAACTGGTTCTAAAGGATCTGATGTCCAAGTAACTACTATTGATGAGGAGTTGGGAAAAACTGTTTTTGAAGCATTCATAGAAGTCCGTCCCCAAAATTCAAGACAGTTGGTTTTTGAATATGATGCTCCAAATATGGAAGAAAAAGATGGCAAATATCCACTTTTGATCCAAAAACAGCCAGGAACAAAGGATCACAAATATGAAGTTAAAGTAGATGGGAAAAAACAGGAGTTTAGGTTGGATAATGACAAGGAATTAAAGCTTTAAATTACCCTCAATAAATACTAAACTTCATTGTGTATGCCGGCGGTAACAACTGAAGGGCTTATTTTAAAAAGGAGAAATTTTGGGGAGGCGGATAGGGTCTTAACTGTTTTGACTGACCGCTACGGCAAAATTTCCGTTATTGCAAAAGGGGTTAGGAAAATTACCTCCAGACGGGCTGGAAATATTGAGCTTTTAAACAGAGTTAAACTGCATCTTTTTAAAGCGAAAAATTATAATTTAAGCGAAGCAGAGAGTTTAGAAACATTTAATAAATTAAAAGAAAACCTAACTTTATCAACTACAGCTTTTCATATCATAGAACTTATTGACAGATTAACTCCTGAAGGGCAGAAAAACCCCCAACTTTATAATTTATTGGTTGCTGTATTACAGGTCATTGAGAACAATCCAAGGCAGATATATGTGAGGGCGTTTGAGGTGAAACTTTTGGCAATGCTTGGTTTTTGGTCTGTAGATGCGGTAAAAGATATCAGTGGTGAATTAAAAGAATTATTGGAACAATTGGAATATGATTCATGGGAACAAACAGGGCAGATAAAGATAACCCAAGATCAGGCCCTGGCGCTTGAGAAGCTGATGAGGTATTATATTGAAAAGGTGTTGGAATCACCCCTAAAGAGTGTCAAAGTGATGAAAAGGCTTAATGGGTAACAGGCAAGACCTGTCTGCCGACAGGCAAGACTTAATGGAGAAGATTGTGGCGCTTTGCAAAAGGCGGGGGTTTATATACCCCGGATCGGAGATCTATGGTGGATTGGGCGGGACTTGGGATTATGGACCAATGGGAGTGGAACTGAAGAGGAATCTGAAAGACCTCTGGTGGAAGGATATGGTGCAGCTTCGTAATGATATTGTAGGTTTGGATGCAGCAATCATGATGAATTCAAAGGCTTGGGAAGCTTCGGGGCATGTGGAGGCTTTTACAGATCCTTTAGTTGAATGTCGTTATTGCAACAAGAGATTCAGAGCTGATCATGTTGAAGATGTTTGGAAAAAACTCCAAGATCATGCTTCAAATGGACCGAAGGTTAATATGCAATCGCTATCAAAAAAAGAGAAAGAAATGATAATATGTGAAAAAAGCGAAAATCACGAGCACCAGTTTACCGACCCCAAGAACTTCAATCTTTTAGTGGAAGCTTTTCTTGGAGTTACTGAGCCCAAGCAAAAAGTTTACTTAAGGGGAGAGATCACAAATGGGGTGCAGGTTAACTTTAAAAATGTTTTGGATTCTACCAGGGTAAAAATCCCTTTTGGTATTGCCCAGATAGGGAAGGCTTTCCGCAATGAGATTACTCCAGGGAATTTTACTTTTAGGTCACGCGAGTTTGAACAGATGGAAGTTCAGTTTTACATAAAACCGGATAAAAAAGAAGGAGAAAAATGGTTTGAGTATTGGAAAAAAAACCGTATGGATTGGTACCTGTCGCTTGGGATTAAAAAAGAAAACCTGCGTTTCAGGGACCATGAGGAGAAAGAAAAAGCCCATTATGCAAGACTGGCTACTGATATTGAATACAATGCCCCATGGGGATGGCAGGAATTTATGGGTATTCACCACCGGGGAGATTGGGATTTAAAAAGACATAAAGAGTACTCAGGCCAGGATTTAACCTACAGGGATTCTGAAACCGGGGAAGAATATATCCCTTGGGATATTGAAACTTCAGCTGGGGTAGACAGGTCGCTTTTGTTTTTGCTGGTTGATGCATATGCTGAGGAAGAGGGTCGGACTCTTTTAAAGCTGCACCCTAAAATTGCCCCATACAAGGCAGCAGTTTTCTCGCTTCTTGGGAATAAACCCGAGCTGATTAAAATTGCCAGAGGAATTTATGATGAATTAAAAAAACATATGATGGTTTCGTGGGACGATCGGGGTAATATCGGAAAAAGGTATGCCGCCCAGGATGAGATAGGAACTCCCTATTGCATAACTGTAGATTTTGATACACTTAAAGATGAAAGTGTTACTGTCAGAGATAGGGATAGTGCAAAGCAAGTGAGGGTGAAGATAGGAGAGCTGAAGAGTTATCTGCTTGCAAAAATTTAATTATTGTTCGAACGGAGTGAGAACTATTGTAGTTTGGACTTCTCGCTGCGCTCGAAGAATATGTTAACCAGAATAAAAACTTTTTTTCAAAACCGGACTAATTTGATATTGGTTTTTGTGCTTGTCTTAATTAAGACAAGCACAAAAACCAATATCA
>CAZFVS010000007.1:18650-19548 GCA_964522265.1 uncultured Gammaproteobacteria bacterium
GTGCTTGTCTTAATTCTGGGAGGTTTGAGCTTTGCAGGTTTTAAAATATTTAACAGGCCAAAGCCGGAGCTTCCCATACAGGAGGTTAATCTGCCATTTGACCCTGAAGGACCTTATGCGATACTTGCGCCAAGAAATGATGGGAATGCTTCAATACTAAACATTACCAGGGTTGCCTCATATGAGTCAATCTCTTATGAATTGGCCTATCAGTCCGAAGGGATTGACCGGGGGGTGCAGGGTAGTCTGGATGCCAGGAGTAAAAAAGGCGAGTACAGCCAGGAAATACTTTTTGGTACCTGTTCACAGGGTTATACAACAGGTGCAGCCCACTGCGTTTTTGATAAAAATGTAGAAAACGGGACATTAACATTAAAAATTAAAAAACCAACTCAAAAAGATGATAAATTTGTCACAGTTTACAAAATGATCACAACTTGGCATTTGCAGAAACCAGATGTGTCACTGGGGGTTATAACCTCAGGTGATGGTCATTTTACATATAAAACCGCAGCAAAAAGAGAGGATTTGGCGCTTATTGGTTGGTCTATTATTAATGACCTTTCAGGAGCCCCCAAAATGCCTGAATCAAAAAAAATTCTTGGCAAAGTTTATGCATTTAACTTACCAACAGCCAAAGAGTTCTCAAAAGGTGAGGTTTCTATTGAACTAATTGATAATCCACCCCCAGATGCAAAAATTGCCAGATATATTGAGTCTAAAAATGAGTGGACTATACTTGAAACCAAAGTAAATGGTAATAAATTAACCGCCTTGGTTGATGGTGCAGGAATCTTTGCAGTATTTGTTGTCGGAGGCTAAATAATCAGTCCTTCCCGATATATCTTCCCAAGTTAGTCTTTCAAACTAAAAACCACGGATGATTAATCCGTGGATG
>CAZFVS010000008.1:0-5865 GCA_964522265.1 uncultured Gammaproteobacteria bacterium
CGGACTAAAAGAATACAATTTTAGCTATTTAAATACAAACTGGGGTAATGTCAGTCACCAGGTGTCTTGAGGCTTTGTTGGGTCTGTGGTAATATTGTAAAAATCTTCCATGAATATTGAGCAGCGCCGGATAAAAGATTTTTTGGAAAACGAGGAGATCGGTTTTAATGATGTAATTTTGGCTCCCAAAAATATTGTCAGAATAAAGTGGTCAGATGTAGATTTAAGTACACGGCTTACCAAAAGAATAACATTGGCAAATCCCCTGATGAGCTCTCCTATGGATACTGTAACAGAAGCTGAAATGGCAATTTTGCTGGCTAAACTGGGAGGGATTGGAGTAATTCACAACAATAATACCGTTGATGAGCAGATGTGGGAGATAGAAAAAGTCCGCAGATGGGAAGCGGGATTTATCAGGAACCCGGTGGTTTTACCCAGAGATGCAATCCTGAAAGATTATGTAGCAATCCTGAAAAAATATAATATCTCAAGCCAATTTATTACCGAAGACGGGACACTAAACTCTAAACTGGTAGGGGTAATTACTGAAAATGATGTGTGCGACACTGATGATCTGACTGTCAAAGTCGGGCAGTTAATGACTCCGGTAAGCGAGATGACAACTGAACCAAGAGAAACCACGCTTGATAAAAATGATATTAAGACAGCAAACAAAATTATCAGGGAAAGGAAGATGGGAGCCTTGCCGATTGTTGATAGGGATGGAAAATTAGTAGCGCTTGTCACAAGAAGTGATTTATTAAAAAATAAAACTTATCCAGATGCCACTAAAGATGAAAATAAACAACTAAAAGTCTTAATAGCTGTTGAAGCAACGCTTGATGATTTAACCAAAGAGCGGATCGATGGGGCCAAACAAACAGGAGCAAGCGGTATAGTGTTAGACCAAAGGAATACTTCACTGGCTCAACTTGCTGATGTAGCCGAATGGGCCAGAAAGCATGCTCCTGATCTTGATATTATTTCTGGTAATGTTGTTACTGAGGAGGCAACAAGAGAGATGTTAGGATATTTTGGTGGTTTATTTGATGCAATCAGGGTAGGCATTGGGGGCGGTAATCTTTGTAGGACAACAGAGGATTTGAATTTTGGGAGAGCGCTTCCTGCATCTGTCAGAGCCGTTAAGAGAATAGTCAGGATATATGAGAAAAAATTGGGATTTATTGGGGTAATTGGAGATGGCGGGATGTTGTCTCCTGGACATGTTACTACCATCATGATGTTTGGGGCCGATGCAGCGATGTTTGGTTCATTACTTAGCGGTTATTCACAATCGCCTCACAAAGAATGGTGGGATGAAGAGATGGGAATGTTGGTAAAAAGAGCCAGAGGTATGGGTTCGAGAGACGTAATGGTTGAACGTGCAGGTGCGGACCGGTATATGCAGGACAAAAGTACTGTGGAGGAAAGGTGGTTTGAAGGTGTTGAGAAAAAGGTACCTTTTATGGGAGATGGCGAACCTTTGCTTAGACAATTTTTAAATGGTTTAAGAAATAACCTGCATGGTTTAAACTGTAAAGATTATCATGAGCTTAGAGTAAAAATGCCCGCATACCCGAAAAGAATGTCTTCTTCCAAAGGCTCCCTGTTTAAGTAATTGACTAAAACATTTATATCCATTATATTCACCTTGCATGGGAAAGCCTGAAGTTATCGCTGTTTGCGGTGGTCAATGGGGGGATGAGGGGAAAGGTAAAATTGTTGACTTCCTGGCACAGGATGTGGATGTTGTTATGAGGGCACAAGGCGGTGATAATGCTGGGCATACTGTTGTAAACCCATTGGGCAAATTTGCCCTTCATCTGATACCTGCAGGCATTTTTAATCCTTTTACGGAAAACATTATTGGTGCAGGAGTTGCACTAAATCCCAAAAGTTTGATTGAAGAGATGAAAAACCTGGAGCAGTATGGAATACCTCTGGACAATTTAAAAATCAGCCCTAAAGCCCATTTAGTTTTTGAGTACCATCAACAGTTAGATGATATGCAGGAGCTTTTGAAAGGGAGCGGGAGAATCGGTACAACAAGACATGGTATTGGTCCAGCTTATATGGATAAAGCAGAAAGAGTGGGATTACGAGTGGAAACCTTAAGTGATCCGGATGACTTGCTTGACCGGATGGATAGAATTTTAGAAGCACAAAGAAACCGCTTGGTTAATAAAAATTTCATCCAATCAATTGAGGCATATTTAAATAACAAGTCTAGCCTTGGAGCACTTTGCGATGAAGACCTTGGGAAGTTAATTATATTGGCTAGTGAAAATATCCCTGATTCATTCTATGCAGAATATTACGAGGAACTTATATTAAATGCACAAAAGATGCTTGCTCCCCTGATTGCAGATGTGGATGAGATTGTGCAGAAGCATCTTGAAAACGCTTCCAGGATTTTAATTGAAGGGGCGCATGGGACGCTTTTGGATTTAGATCATGGTACTTACCCTTGGGTTACCTCATCAAATCCAACAGTTGCGGGGCTGCTATTAGGTTCAGGAATTCCTCCTAAATATTTGACACGTTCAATTGGAGTATTTAAAGCTTATCAAACCAGGGTTGGGGGTGGTGGTATGCCTACGGAATTAAATGACGGGAAAGGGGAGATGATAAGGCAAAAAGGGCATGAGTTTGGGACAACAACAGGCAGACCCCGAAGGGTGGGGTATTTTGATAAAGTTGCTTTCAGATATGCCATGGAGATAAACGGATTTACGGATATTGCTTTAACAAGATTGGATATTTTATCAGGGGTGGGGGATTTGAAAGTTTGTGATCGGTATGAGTATGAGGGTCAAATATTAACCAGATTTCCAACTGATGCTAGGGTTTTGGCAAAATGTAAGCCGGTATATAGAGTTGAAGATAATTTTGAGGGGTGGGATGTATCAGGAAACAAAGACCACAAATATATTAGGGCAACTGTTGGTAAACCCTCATTTATTGGTACTGGGGAGAGAAGAGAAAACCTAATTGTGGTAAAATGATAACCTATGGTTGAAAGAATACCTGATTTTGATCAGCAACAGTTCAAGTCAGCATGGGAAGAAGCACAAAGACAACATGATTTTTGGTCTTGATATTTTCAGGAATTTGTAGGACAAAAAAAGTACAGGGATAAATTCCTGGCAATAAAAGATGGAGAAGTTGTAGGGTATGGCAGAGATCTGGTTAAATTAATTATGCGGCTTGAGGAAAAAGGTTTAAAGCACAATGAGGTTTGGATTAGATTTATAACTGATGATATACATAAACTGACTGGTCATTAAACCTCTACTCACTCCGAGTCAGATATAATAATAACTGATGAATACAGCGGAAATAAAAAAAGAAGAATATCAATATGGATTTCATGACGACGAGGATTATGTTTTCAAATCCCAACGCGGACTTTCTAAAGAAACCGTAGAAGAGATCTCAAGGTACAAAAATGAGCCTGCATGGATGAAAAAATTTAGACTGCGTTCACTGGAAATCTTTAATAAAAAACCCATGCCTTCTTGGGGTGCAGATCTTTCGGGAATAGACTTTGACAACATCTTTTATTATGTAAAACCTTCTGAAAAAGCAGAAGGTAGGTGGGAAGAAGTTCCGGACTACATTAAAAAGACTTTTGATAAGTTGGGAATTCCGGAAGCTGAAAGGAAATTTTTAGCAGGGGTTAGTGCCCAATATGAATCTGAAGTAGTTTATCACAACATCAGGCAGGATCTGGAAAAAAAGGGCGTCATTTTTACTGATATGGATTCAGGCTTGCGCGAGCATCCGGAAATTGTGAAAAAGTATTTTGGAACAATTATTCCGCCTGCTGACAATAAATTTTCAGCATTAAATAGTGCTGTCTGGTCCGGCGGGAGTTTTATCTATGTGCCAAAAGGGGTAGAAGTAGAAATACCTCTGCAGGCGTATTTCAGGATTAATGCGGAAAATATGGGGCAATTCGAGAGGACCCTGATTATTGCTGATGAGGACTCAAAAGTGCACTACATTGAAGGTTGTACGGCGCCGGTTTATTCTTCAGACTCCCTGCATTCGGCAGTTGTTGAGCTGATTGCGAAAAAAGGAGCGCATCTGCGTTATACCACCATCCAAAACTGGTCCTCTAATGTTTATAACCTGGTTACCAAACGGGCTATGGCTTATGAAGATGCAATAGTTGAATGGGTTGATGGGAATTTAGGCTCCAAAGTGACTATGAAATATCCGAGTGTATATTTAATGGGGCCAAGGGCCCGGGCTGAGATTATCTCAGTAGCTTTTGCAGGTGCAGGCCAGCATCAGGATGCCGGGGGGAAGGTGATCCATGTTGCCCCTGAGACAACATCCACCATAACTTCAAAATCAATCAGTAAAGACGGAGGAAGGACTTCTTACCGTGGCTTATTAAAAATCCACAAAGGTGCATATGGGGCAAAATCTGCAGTTAGGTGTGATGCATTGCTTTTGGATGAGACATCCCGTTCTGATACTTACCCTACTATTGAAGCCGATGAAGAAAGGGTGATGATTGAGCATGAAGCAACTGTGGGGAAAATTGGGGATGAGCAGTTGTTTTACCTGATGACACGCGGTTTAACTGAAACACAGGCTAAAACTATGATAGTAAATGGTTTTTTTGACTGTTTTACAAAAGAGTTGCCAATGGAGTATGCAGTTGAGTTAAACAGATTACTGGCGATGAGTATGGAGGGCGCAGTAGGATAAAACCATTCTAATACACCCGGAGGGTAAATTACGTTGGCACCTAGATTGTTTATGCAAAAATTCCGTCTTCGTAATATAATTTTATTGTACCTTCGTAATACCACGAGTGTAAACTCGTGGATGAAGGAGGTTCCGACGAAGTCGGACTCCGCGAAGCGGAGAACAAGAAGATACCACGGGCGTCAGCCCATGGAAAATTCATTATGGAAGCGCAGGTTGCCTTTGTAATTTTTACTCTGGCTGCATTAATTATTATTTGGACCTACAATTCTTTTATTCGGTTGATTAACCGGACAAAGGAGGCTTGGGCAGATATTGATGTCCAGCTTAAGAGAAAATATGATCTTATTCCCAAATTGACTGATTTGGTTCAGTCCTATGCAAAGCATGAAAAAAGCATTTTTGAGGAGGTGACAGAGGCGCGAAGCAAAGCATTAAGCGCCCAAACAATAACCGTCAAAGATTCAATGGATGATGCGGTGAGGTTGTCTTTGGGGAAAGTATTGGCTATAGCAGAGAATTACCCAAATCTTCGGGCTTCGGAAAATTTTGCCAAGTTGCAGGGTGAGCTGACAGAAACCGAGAATTTAATCGCTTACGCCCGTCGGTTTTACAACGGTAATGTCCGCGATTTAAACACCAAAATTGAGATTTTCCCAAGCAATATTTTAGCTAAAATTTACAACTTTAAAAAATGGGATTTTTTCCAACTCGACCAAGAAAGTGCTTAAAGTTTTTTACCTTTGTGCATTACTTTTAATATTTAACTCCTTTGTTGTTCCAGTTGTTCTAGCTCAAGTCCAGCCGGGGACTAAAAGTTACCAATACGATTCTATTGTAACTACGATAAAAATTAATAAGGACTCAACTTTCGATTTTGAAGAAGACCTATTTTATGAATACCGAGGCAGTTTCCACCAGGCGTTCCGGAGCATCCCAATTAATAAATTTGATGAAATTACCGACATCAACGTTACCGACGGAAAAACCGGAAAGGCACTGAGTTTTTCAAACTCCAGATTGGATAAACTTGACCCAAAATCTTGGGGGAGATTTACCTATTATAAAGAAAGCGGTTACCAGTATATTGAATGGTATTACGATCTGGCCGATACTACATATCCCTGGTCTGTCAGTTAC
>CAZFVS010000008.1:5875-13475 GCA_964522265.1 uncultured Gammaproteobacteria bacterium
GCGGCACAAAACGCTTTAAGATCAGCAATGAAATTAGTCCATCCGGGGTGCCAATTATGGGAGCTCGGTGAGGCACAATTCTCTGAGGCAGAAGCGTTAGGTTTTACTACTGTCAAAAATCTTTCCGGCCATACCATCGAACAATACAAAGTTCATGGGGGCATTGAGTTTAACAAGAGTTCGGACAGGCTTTACTGGAACATATTTACGGACTTTAGTGTCCCTGTTAAAAAAGCCACAGCTATTGTGAATCTGCCGAGCAGTTATTCTACCGAAGAAGTCCAGATTTATTCTTACCGGACATTCAATTTTCCGGTTGAGCAAAGTTATGATGCCCAAAATCGGCTTGTGGTGTTTTCTTCTTTGAATTTTACCCCTAAAGAGGCATTTACAATTGACGTCAGCTGGCCGAAAGGCTATGTCAGCCAGTCTGCTTATTGGCTGGATTTTTTGAAAATGAAATATGGGTATGTTCTTGCTGTAATAATATTTTTAGCAAGTGTCGCAGTCGGTTTTCTCTTTTGGTTATTTCGGGAAAAATTACCGAAAGGCAAGGGGACAGTTGTACCCGAATATGTGCCGCCTGAAAACTTAAGGCCAGCTGTAGCGGAAGTAATAACCAAAGAAAAACTTACGGCGGCAGGGTTTACAGCAACAGTGATTGATTTAGCCATTAGGGGATATTTAAAAATTCAAGAAGAGAAAAAACCTTCATTGGCAATTTGGTTTTTCCTAAGATATTTTTTTGCAACTGACTATATTCTAAGACTGGTCAAAACTTATAAGGATGACCCGAATTTAATGGATTATGAGAAAAAATATCTGAGCTTGCTTTTTGAGGAGGATAATACATTTTCGACCAAGAAATTAAGACAGAGTAGCAGCTCTACAAAGGCCAAATTTTACAGCGAAAGCCAAAAGGTTAAAGATTTAATTTATAAGGAAACAGAGGTCAAAACCCAAGCCTATGAAGTCGGATTGACTAAGGGGACAACTAAAAAATTAATCTGGTTTGCGGTAGGAGTGGTTACTTTTATTTTACTAATAGTGCAGATAGAGATATTTAATTTGCCGTTTAGCCAGTTTGAAGTCCTAATATTATCAATTGTTGTGTCTGTAGTGGGACTTTGGGCTTATATCCGGTACGAAACACGGTTGAACCAGAGAGGTAGAATACTTAAGGAAAGTTGGCTTGGGTTTAAACTGTATTTGGAAACTGCCGAGAAATACCGGCTGCAAAATTTAACTCCCGAAACATTTGAAAAATATTTACCCTTCGCAATGGTCTTTGGGGTTGAGAAAAAATGGGCCAAAGCCTTTGATTCCTTGAATATATCAACTCCGAGTTGGTATTCCGGAGGCTATGTTGGCAGTTACAGTGGAGGGTCCAATTCTTCTTCGGGGGTAGCTTCATTTTCTCCATCCGTTTTCAGCGCCAGCTTTGCCTCATCTTTCTCAAGCTCTTTTGCATCTTCGGGCGCCGGCGGTGGGGGTGGAGGAGGTGGGGGAGGAGCAGGCGGCGGTGGGGGTGGAGGAGGTGGGGGAGCAAGCTAAAAAATCCACCTTATGACGGAGGTGTCAAGCTAATACACCTGGAGGGTGGATTACGTTGACACCTACTCTTTTGTGTGTGATATATATAATCTTGCAGTTTGAGATAGTAGTATAGTATGATCGCCAATATGGAGAGAAAAGCTTTAGCAGGGGTTATTATTGTTGTTTTAGTTATTTTAGGTGTTATACTTTACAAAGTTTTTGGAGGTAATAATCAGTCTAATGAACAAATAACGATTGAAAGCACACAAAATACAAATATGAAACAATACTCAAAGTTCACCGGAATTCTGCCTGTTGATCAGCTTAATAATAAAAAAGCAGTTATAGAAACCAACAAAGGCAAAATTGAATTTGAAATTTATCCTGAAGCCAGCAAATCTGCTTCTAATTTTATATTTTTAGCCAAGGATCAGTTTTATGATGGGTTAAAATTCCATAGGGTTGTTCCGGGGTTTGTAATCCAGGGCGGGGATCCCAAAGGTGATGGGACAGGCGGTCCTGGATACCAGTTTGAGGATGAACCGGTAACAAGAAAATATCTTAAAGGTATTGTGGCTATGGCTAATGCCGGTTCGAATACTAACGGGTCACAATTTTTTATCATGCTTGAAGATAACTTAACTTTGCCTCCTAACTACACCATCTTTGGCAAGATTACTTCAGGTCAGGATGTAGTTGATCAGATAAGGGTTGGAGATGTGATGAGTAAGGTTAGCATTTTGTGAATTTCTAAATACACTAATTATTTAATGTGCCAGAACTGAGGCTACAACAGAAAAACCAAGAAGGGCAAGGAATAACCCAATCAGAAGCACTGCTTGCGGCCGCATCTTCATCTTATGATTCAAAGTTAGCACATATTGCTTAACATTGTCAAATTGCACAATATATTGTATATTGACAGCTCTTCAAGTGGGTATGGTAGTGTAGATAGCGTACATAAGAATATATTGGGTGACTAATAAGGTTTGAATACAAGATGTTGTATGAAGTATTTACACTGAAGTATGAAGTGCTTTTTTTGCGGCAGCGACCAAAGTAAAGTTATAGATAAACGGATGGTAGCAGGAACAGGGGAGATCAGGAGGAGAAGAGAATGCTTGAAGTGTTGCAAACGGTATACGACATATGAACGTTTGTGTTCTTTTGACCTTATAATTTTAAAAAGGGATGGGAGGAGAGAGATTTTTAATAGGGAAAAGCTTAAATCGGGGTTAGAAAAAGCGCTTGAAAAAAGACCGGCAATAGAAGACCTGGAAAAGATAGTTGATACAATAATCAGAAGACTTAAAGTAAAAGGTAAAAAAGAAGTGGAAAGCAGATTTGTGGGACAGATAGCTTTGTCAGAACTTAAGAAAACCGATCCGGTAGCATATTTGAGATTTGCCTCAGTATACAGGCAATTTAAGGAGCCTGATGATTTTACCAGAGAGCTGAAGAGTTTAGAAGGGAAAATATAAATAATTTATGGCTACACTACAGACAACTCATGCCAAACCCAAAAAAACATTAATAAATGGTGAATCAGATGGTAGTTACAACGAGTATCCAGGAGAAGCTATTATTAGCCAACAGGTAATTACCCAGGTGATTAAGCAAAAAGAGGTTGATATGCGCATCCCCGAAAATATGCGTCAGGCATTTTTAGAATCCGACAGATATTTCCCGACAGATTTACAAAAATTCCAATTCTTTGATAAATATTCCCGGTTTGATTATGCCTTGGGAAGGAGGGAAACCTGGATTGAGACGACTGATCGGGCAGTCAAGTTTCTGCGTGATATTAGCCAGAATAAACTTCCTGATAAAGATTACCAGAGAATACGAAAATCGATTCTTGAGATGCGTGCTACACCCTCTATGAGACTGCTGGCTATGGCAGGTCCCGCAGCGCATAGAAATAATATCTCAATCTACAACTGTTCTTTCCTGCCGGTGGATTCTGTGGATGCCTTTGTAGAAGCGTTAATAATTTCCATGTCGGGTTGTGGAGTAGGTTTTTCTGTTGAAACTAAAAATACTTCCAAAATTCCTCCAGTCAAAATTCAGAATTACCAGATCCGCAAAGTCCATATAATTGATGATTCAACTGACGGTTGGGCTGAGGCAGTAAGGGCTGGTTTAACGGCATGGATTAGTGGAGAAGACCTGCTGTTTGATTATTCCCAGCTGAGGCCGGCAGGCGCCCCGTTAAAAATTAAAGGCGGTCGGGCTTCAGGACCTGAACCATTGCAGCGGATGCTGGAATTTGCCAGAGCCAGGATATTATCAAGGCAGGGGCAGTCTCTTAGACCAATTGATGCGCATGATATTATGTGTGAGGTTGGGAATGCTGCAGTTTCAGGCGGGATGAGAAGGACGGCAATGATTTCGCTATTTGATTGGGATGATATGGAGATGCGTCTGTGCAAGCATGGAAATTTTGAAAAAGAGAATTCACAAAGATGGAATGCAAACAACAGCGCAGTCTGGCCGGATAACATTGATCAAACACAGATTATCAGGCAGATGGTGGAGATGGTTGAGGCTGGTAATGGAGAGCCGGGTATTTTTAGCCGTCAAGCTGCCAATAGATTGAAGCCTGGGCGGAGAGCCGAGGCAGATTTTGGGACTAATCCTTGTGGTGAAATCAACCTAAGACCGTGGGAGTTTTGTAACTTGAGTATAGCCATTGCCAGAAGTGATGATACCTTTGAATCACTCCAAGATAAAGTTGAGGTGGCGACAATCATCGGGACTATCCAGTCCATGGCAACATATTTCCCAGGCTTAAGGGAGATGTGGAAGCATAACTGTGAGGAGGAAAGGCTGCTTGGGGTAGATATCAACGGGCAGCTTGATTGTCCGATCGTACAAGACCCCCAGGTTCTTTCCAGGCTTAAAGAAGTTGCCATTGAAACAAACCGTTTATATGCTCAGCAACTTGGTATTAATCAATCTGCATCAGTAACCTGTGTCAAACCGTCTGGTAATTCTTCTCAGCTTTTCAACTGTTCCTCAGGTTTGCATGCCAGATGGGCTCCTTATTATATTCGGAATGTTAGGGTTAGCACTCATTCACCGATATTTAAAGTCTTGAGAGACTCCGGGGTGCCGATGGATCCGGAAAATGGTCAGACTGTAGAAAATGCCAATACCTGGGTTATCCATTTTCCGGTCAAATCCCCGGATGGTGCTCTTACCAGAATCAATAGGCCGGCAATTGAGCAGTGTGAATATTGGCTACTGAACAAGCTTTATTGGACTGAGCATAACCCCAGTGTCACTATAACTTATAAAAAGGATGAGGTGATGGATCTTATTAAATGGGTTGTTGAGCACAAAGATTATGTCGGAGGGATGTCTTTTTTGCCTGCATTTGAGGCAAAATATGCACAACTTCCTTATATTGATATTACCCAGGAAGAATATGAGCAGTTGTCCAAACAGTTCCCGGCAATAGATTTTTCCAAACTCTACCTCTATGAGCATGAAGATTTAACCACAACAGCCCAAGAGATCGCCTGCATGTCTGGAGCCTGTGACATTGATTATTCCCCCCTGACAGCTGTGAAACCTTTGGATATGTTACAATAATATTATACTTTTCCACCCTTGGGGTGTCATCCTAAGTATTCATCTATTAACTGGTGTTTGATGGACTCCAATTTTTGGGCATAATCTGCCTGGTCCATAACGAACTGTTGATAATCTTCCGGTGATTTAAAAAATCCAAGTATTTCTTTTATGGAACAAAATCCACCCTGTTTTTCATGCAAGTAGTCACTATAAGAAGACCATGGGTAATCTTCCAAGTTTTTCACTAATAATGAAGATAAGGGGTTTAAATGAATATAGCGGGAAAGATGTAGCAGCTGCTCATCATTTTCTACCAAAACTGCCTTAAATTCTCCCTGAAAAAGCGGACCTACCCGATTATGTTTTTTATTATAAAATTTTGTATAGCTGTTAGACAATTTACTTATAAATTCCGTTACACCCCCATTATTTTTCTGTTTGATAAGGAAATGGAAATGGTTGGGCATTAAGGCATAGCACATTACTTCAACGAGCCTGTTGTTTAAATCAGGCTTAAAAACAGGATTTTTTAAGAAGGTCGACAATTTTGGTTTAGGTCCTTTATGTTGGTAATATTGAATTGTTTTTATAAGTCTGTGATAATCCCAGTTGTTTTCAAATATAGATCTTTTTTCAACACCACGGTTGTATACATGGTAATAATGATCATTCACAAATGGAAAAATTCTTGATGGCATTTATGCAGAGCATACTATAAGAATCCGTAGGTGTCAACCTAATTCCACCCCAAGGGTGGCAACACACAGAATTTTTGGATTATGTATAGTATGGGCTAACATGGGAGGGATAAAAAAGATAAAGTTTAAACAGGCAGATAAAGGTTTGGTGATTATATACACTGGTGAAGGGAAAGGTAAGACTACTGCTGCTTTGGGCTTGGCTTTGCGTGCTGCAGGCTATAAGAAAAAAGTTTTGATTGTGCAGTTTGGCAAGGTTTGGTTTACCGGGGAGATTGAGGGGGTTAAAAAACTGGCACCTTACGTTAAATTAGTCCAAGGAGGATTGGGATTTGTTAAAATTTTTGATGACCACTCCCCTTTTTCTGAGCATGCAAAAGCTGCAGAGAAAACCTACGATTATTTGTATTCAGAGGTTATATCGGGTAAATGGGATGTGATAATTGCTGATGAAATTGTGGGGGCTGTAGCAGGAAAATTATTGAAACATGAGCATTTAGTAAAAATTATTAAAGATAAACCTGTTGGGATGGATTTAGTATTAACAGGGCATCATGGAAAAAAGAATTTATTTAAATTGGCAGATCTGGTTACCGAGATGGTTGCAATAAAACACCCTTTTGGAAAAGGGATTATTGCCAAAGAAGGGATAGACTACTGACTATTGACAGAATTTAGCACTCATGTTATTATATTGCTAAATTATGGTTTTAGACCCAATATCGCAGCCGATTAAACTTTCCAGGACATTACCGGTGGGACTGCTTAGAGGGACGGTAATCTTCCCCGGTAATACTGTCCCCATCGTATCAGGCAGAATTAAATCAAAGGCAGCTTTAGATATAGCCTGGTCTACCAACCGGTTAATAGTTTTCGTCACACAAAAAAATGAACGTATTGAAGATCCTCAAGAAAGCGATCTGTATCGGGTTGGAACGGTCTGTTTAATAAAAAGAATCCTTAAGGTTGATGGGGAATACCAGATCCATGTTGAAGGGTTGGTTAGAGTATTTATTAAGGAGTATACACAAATTGAGCCTTATTTTGAAGCAGAAATCGAAGAGGTTCCAGAACTTTTTGAAAAAAATGAAGAAACAGAAGCTTTAACCCGCACAGTTAAAGATCAGATTAAAAGATTTTTAGAGCTTGGCGGAAGTCCTATGCTTGATCCTGGGAGTTTGAACAGTTGGTCGCTTCTTGTTCAAAATGATGATCCTAATTTACTAGTTAACTCAACCTGTCAGATGGTTGATTTTAAAACAATTGACAAGCAGCAAATTTTGGAGATGGTGTCAGCTGTTGACAGACTGCGGAGGATATCCGAACTTTTGGCAAAAGAGATAAGGATCAATGAGATCTCCCAAAAGATCTCTTCTCATACCCAAGAACGGGTTTCAAAGATGACTAAAGAAGCTATTCTGAGAGAACAGATGAGGACTATTGAAGAAGAGCTGGGGGAATCAGGGGAAAACCAGGAGGTCAGAGAGTTTGAATTAAAGATTAAAAAGGCTAACATGCCCAAAGAGGTTAGGGAGAAAGCTGCCAAAGAATTAGCCAGACTTGCAAAGATGTCTTCATACAACCCCGAAGCAGCTTATATTAGAAACTATTTAGAATGGTTGATAGATGTACCTTGGAAGATGAATGAAAAACTGAATCTTAATATGAAAAGAGCGGAAGGGATTTTAGAAGAAGACCACCACGGACTTAAAAAAGTTAAAGAGAGGGTTTTAGAATATCTTGCCGTCCAGAAACAGGTCGGCAAACTTAAGGGCCCGATATTATGA
>CAZFVS010000008.1:13485-19074 GCA_964522265.1 uncultured Gammaproteobacteria bacterium
TGTCTACAAATTAGCAGGAAAACTTAATGGGCCGATTCTTTGTTTTGTAGGCCCTCCGGGTACGGGTAAGACCTCAATAGGTAAATCGATAGCAAGGGCTTTGGGAAGAAAGTTTGTTAAGGTATCCCTTGGCGGTATCAGGGATGAAGCAGAAATTAGAGGACACAGAAGGACTTATGTCGGAGCGATGCCTGGAAGGGTTATTCAATCCATTAAACAGGCCGGTGCTCCGAACCCGGTGTTTATGCTTGATGAAATTGATAAGATAGGGAAAGATTACCGTGCTGATCTATCCGCAGCACTTCTTGAAGCGTTGGATCCCGAACAGAACCATGCTTTTTCAGATCACTATCTAGAAGTAGCTTACGACTTATCGAATGTAATGTTTATAACTACAGCCAATATGTTGGATACAATTCCACCTGCCCTGCGTGATAGGCTGGAGGTAATTCAATACCCTGGTTATACACAAGAAGAAAAATTTAATATAGCCAAAAAATTCCTGATTCCTAAAATCCTTACGTCGCATGGGTTAAAATTAGCACATATTGAGTTTGAAGACCCGGCAATTTATCAGGTAATTGAGGGATACACCAGAGAGGCAGGGGTGAGGGGGTTGGAGAGGGAGCTGTCGGCGATAATGAGGAAGATTGCCAGAAAATTTGCTGATGGTGAGAAGAAAAAAAATATCAAAATTACCCCGGAAGAGGTAAGGAAGTTTTTGGGGCCTGTTAAATTCCTACCGCAACTTGCGGAGATCGAGGATATGGTTGGGGCATCTACAGGTCTTGCAGTGATGGAATCGATCGGAGGGGATGTTTTATTCATTGAGGTTACTTTAATGCCAGGGAAAGGCCAGATTCAGATAACAGGACATCTGGGTGATGTTATGAAAGAATCAGCGCATGCTGCTGTGTCTTATGTCAGGACAAACTGGGCTAGTTTAGGTTTGCCCGAGAGATTTTTTCATAAATTTGATATCCATGTTCATGTTCCTGAGGGAGCTGTGCCAAAAGATGGGCCTTCAGCAGGAATTGCCTTAACAACAGCTATAGTTTCTGCTTTTACCGGAATTCCGGTCAGGAAAGATGTTGCTATGACAGGGGAGATTACTTTGCGCGGCAGGGTGCTCGAAATAGGAGGGTTGAAAGAGAAAGTTCTGGCAGCACACAGAGCAGGGGTTAAACATGTAATTGCCCCTGAATTCAACAGGAAAGATCTGGAAGATATTCCCCAGTATGTCTTAAATGATCTGGAATTTCATTTTGTCAAACATATGGATGAGGTATTAAAGGTGGCTTTGGTACGTTCTCCGCAGGTTAGGCAGACACGTCGCATTCCCATTACCCCCAGGCCTGCACTGGCATAAATTTAGTGTTCAGCCCGATTTTCCGTATGAATTCAGTTCTCTCCAGTAGCACCACCTTCCAGGAGTCTCAAACTACTGGATATGGATTATATTTCGTTGCTTATTTGGGGTGCGGCAGGAGCGGCAACTCTTTACGGACTTGTTTTAATATATTGGGTTTTAAGACTTCCCTCCGGTTCTGAAAAAATGGTGGAGATCGCTCTAGCAATACAACAGGGTGCCAAAGCTTATCTGATGCGTCAGTACAAAGTAGTGGCTGTTGTAGCAGTTATTATTGCATTTTTAATCTCCCAGTTTTTGGATTTTAACAGCGCCCTGGGTTTTTTAGTAGGGGCTCTTTCTTCTGCTATGGCTGGGTTGATAGGCATGCTGGTTGCTGTAAGAGCTAATGCCAGGTGTGCTGAGGCTGCAAAATCCGGACTCTCCAGAGCATTTGAGGTGGCATACAAAGGGGGGACAGTCACCGGATTTTTGGTGGTTGGGCTGGCCCTGGCCGCAGTATACGGTTTTTACCAGTACACAAAAGATGTCAATGCCCTGGTTTCCTTAGGTTTTGGTGCATCTCTGATCTCTGTTTTTGCCAGGCTCGGCGGCGGGATCTATACAAAAGGGGCTGATGTAGGGACGGATATGGTAGGTAAAGTCGAAGCAGGTATTCCTGAAGATGACCCCAGAAATCCGGGTGTTATTGCGGATCTGGTAGGGGATAATGTTGGGGATGATGCCGGGATGGCAGCAGATGTTTTTGAAACATATGTAGTGACAGCCATAGCAGCCATACTTTTAGGTCAGCTATATGCTTTTCCTGGACAACCGCAACTAGCAGTAAACTATCCTTTGAGTTTAATGGCCGGGGCGATTTTTGCATCTATCACAGGCAGTTTATTTGTAAGGTTGCATGGCAGAAACATCATGGGGACTTTATATAAAGGGTTGATTATTTCCAGTGTTTTGGCAGTTTTGGTATTTTTTGTGGTATCAAACCAGCTTTTAGGAACAAACAACTTGGCATATTTCTACTCTACTTTGCTTGGGCTTTTGGTAACAGCAGGGATGATGGTAATAACAGAGTACTATACAGGTACAAAATATGATCCGGTTAAACATATCGCCCATGCTTCCCAAACAGGGCATGGTACTAATGTTATTGCAGGTCTGGCGGTTTCCCTGCAATCCACTTTTGCGCCTATAATACTAATTTCAGCCGCAACATTTTTTGCATTTAACCTGGCCGGGCTTTACGGGATAGCGCTGGCGGTTGTTGCCATGCTTTCGCTTGCCGGCATCGTAGTAGCAATAGATGCTTTTGGACCGATTACAGATAACGCCGGGGGGATTGCGGAAATGAGCGGGCTTCCTAAAAAAGTACGGGATGTAACCGATCCTTTAGATGCTGTAGGGAATACCACTAAAGCTGTTACCAAAGGTTATGCGATTGCTTCAGCAGGTTTGGCTGCCCTGGTTTTATTTGCAGTGTACTCTCAAAGCCTGGGTCCTGATGTAGTTTTTTCATTATCTGAGCCTAATGTGTTAATAGGGCTTTTTATAGGTGGGGCGCTCCCCTATCTTTTTGCTTCTTTCGCAATGGAAGCTGTAGGTAAAGCCGGAGCAGCTGTTGTTGAAGAAGTCAGACGCCAATTTAGAACTATCAAAGGGATTATGAGCGGGGAGGCAAAACCTGATTATGCTGCTTGTGTTTCTATAGTTACGAAAGCTGCCCAAAAAGAGATGTTGGTGCCAACCTTAATTCCGATCCTGGCGCCAATTGTAGTGGCACTGTTTTTGGGATCGCTTGCTTTAGGGGGGATGCTGATTGGGTTGATTACCACCGGGTTGTTTGTGGCCATATCTATGACTACCGGGGGGGCTGCTTGGGATAATGCCAAAAAATATATTGAAGCAGGAAACTTAGGTGGTAAAGGTTCCTTTGCCCATCAAGCAGCAGTGACCGGGGATACAGTGGGTGATCCATATAAGGACACGGCAGGTCCGGCGATAAACCCGATGATCAAAGTTGCAAATATAGTAGCGTTACTTTTAGTGCCGTTTTTGAAGTAAAACTTTACATATATCACATATATTCTTGCAGAATTTCTACCGCCTTACTTGACAATGCTCCCTGAATAATAGTTCAATTAAACTATATTAGAAAAAGAGGGAGGTGAGTTGATTGAATAAATTTGTGCAATTTGTTCCTATTCCTGTTATTGTTGGATTTTTAGCATTTCTGTGGATGATAATAGCAAACCAGTTTAATTTACTTGGTTGGGTAGCATTTATAACCTGGGGTGGCTTTTTTTTGGCGGGTATTTCATCAAGAAGTGCTTACCGTGAAGCAATAAGTTTCACATTAGGTCTAGGTGTTGCATGGTTAATAGTACTTGTCGGAACCGCTCTAACACCAAGCCTTGGTACTTATGCTTTTCCGGTTGTAGTTGGAATTGCAGCATTTTTCATTGTTTTGTTGGAGCTCGTTCCCTGGTTTGATATGGCACCCGGATATTTCTTGGGGGCTGCAGCGTTTTTTGCAGCCATGAAACCTGATGCTACGAATTATGCAACTTTTCTAGTAGTACTTATTCCTGGAATTTTAGGTTTGGGCTTTGGGATTCTAACCGGGTATTTGAGAGGGATGGTATTTAGTGCTGAGGGCAAGACAGACCCTTTGACTAAATGAAATAATCAGGATCAAGAATTGGTCCGTATCTGACAGCAGGCTAAAAATTCATTCTTTTTGAGTCCTGCTGTCAGGTGTTTTAAATGATTCCTTCTATGGAAAACAGACAACCAACAGGTGAGATAAAACCAAAATTAATAAAAGGAATCAGTACCGACCTGGTTGTTCATGTCGCGAGGATTTTTATAAAGCTATCCATAGTAATCGTTCTTTACATAGGCCAAACAACTTATTTTATCCCCTTGGCAGCTTATTTGATATTTTCAGAAGTCCTTGATCAGATATCAATTTACTTACTGAAAAAAAATCCCTCGCTTGAAAAATTTGTAAGAATTTTTTATGTGGTAAATTCTATATCCGTAATCAGCGTGGTGGCTTATTTTGCCCACTGGGTGCTGAATGATTTTTATTTAATTTATTTAGTCCATATTTCATCTGCTCTTCTAGCCTATGGTTTTCGGACAGGGATTATAAGTCTCATTATGTCCGTTATAGTTTACAGTATGTTACTGTTTACCAGCTCCGCGTCTGTTGAAACTTATCTACGCCTACCGATAATCTCACTCATTTTTATAAGGTTGTTTATCGGCCAGTATAAATTTGAAAAAACAGATCAGTTTTTAAGGCAAGTTTTGGGGTAATGAACCAGCAGCAGATAAATTTTATTAAAAAAATAAAATTAAATAACCAGGAATTGGAAAAAATAACAGAATCTCTTTTACAAATCTCAATCTTTGAAATCGGTAAAGAAGTTAATCTATTGAAACAACCGAGCCAAATTGAGATAGTGATTCAAAATGTGGTGGATAAACTTGCCCCGATGGCACAGGATAAGGGTTTAGAGCTGAATTTTCAAAAGGAAGCAAATGCCCTGCCGCTTGTGGATATTGATGTGGAAAAAATAACTGCAGTATTATCTAACCTGATAGATAATGCCATCAAATACACCGAGAAAGGAGTGGTAACAGTTTCTGTTTCCTATAATAATAATTTTGTGGAGGTGGTAGTAAGTGACACTGGGATTGGGATACCCAAAGAGGATCTACCAAAGCTTTTTAATAAATTTTTTAGATCAGGGAACGTTCTTATTTATAATAAAACCGGTACCGGCCTTGGATTATATTTAGGGAAGCATATTATTGAACTGCATGGTGGACATATAGATATAAGCAGTGTTGTAGAAAAAGGAACGACAGTAAAATTTACACTCCCGATTATCAAAAAAGAGGGGTTCTGATGGTAGCTGTATTAATTGTTTTATCAGCGCTGATTGGGTTAATAGAATTTTTTATTACCAGACAAAGGTTAAATTATAACGCAAAAAAGTCAAAGATTTACAATTTAACCAGTCAACTGGAGATATTAAAATCACTGTCGTTTCTTTATGGATTAAAACAGACTTCTTTAAAGGATATACTAAATGATTTAGCTGTATCTTTTTTTGTACAGGCAAAAATAAATACATTTATGTTAATAACTACAAAACACAGGACAGCAGATAATAATATAAACCTTCAAGATATTTTTAGATTTTCCACTAACA
>CAZFVS010000009.1:0-5808 GCA_964522265.1 uncultured Gammaproteobacteria bacterium
TTTTTTTTTATTTTCATCTTTGTCCTGATCCGTTATCCCGCGGTATTAAAGGTTAATGAGGGTAATGGAGCTTTACCATAATGTTAAACCGGGTCCCGGTCTGTGAAAACCATCTTGCAGCCCTTTATGAAGCCTTAAAAAGAGATGATTTAAAAGTAGTGCGTAAAGTTGAGCATCTCCTGACCGGTGAAGAGAAATGCGTGGCATGCTCATATATGTTTATAGCCCAAGGGGGCGCAAAAAAGGCTTTCAAAGAATTTTTAGTGGCAGAAGGGTTTTGTACCCGCGCCTGAACTAATTTGTCATTGATCTTTCCTCTTTTTGATGATATGTTTTTTGATTAGTGGAATTAAAAAATAAGATACCCGAGTATTCAAAAAGGGCTTTAACTTTACTTGCAGCTGTCATCAGTGTCAGTGTTATTGCCTGGATGAACTGGCAGATCATCTCCGGCTGGTTTGGCAAAAACGGCCCTGCAAATTTAGGTTCAATAGAGGTGTCCTATGTCTCGATGGGTAAGTTTATTTTGGATTTAGGGTTTGGGACTTGGGCGCCTTTTTGGTATTTTGGTTTTCCGTTCCATGTTTTCTACACCCCTCTTCTGCCTGTTTTGGAAGCTTTCTTAACTAAATTTTTCGGGATGCCTCTTTGGGAGAGTTATAGAATGCTTACCGGTGCCGCTTTTATTTTGGGGCCAGTTTCTGTGTTTTTACTGGGATGGCAACTCTCCAAGCGCGTTTTGGGTGGTTTCATATCCGGCCTTCTTTTTACCGTCAGTCCGACAGCATTTTATTTTATTTTAAAAAGCGGTGAGGTTGCTGCAGATAGAATATCAGTTGATTTTTGGGATCCCAGGCGGTTTACAATCCTGGTCAGGTGGGGGGAAGGCCCACACCTTTTTTCGCTTATTTTTGTCCCCCTGGCCGGTGTTTTTTTCGCCCGTCTTCTGGAGAAACCAAAATTTACCAATCTGTTTTTTACTGCCATATTTGTCGGTTTGATAGCTTTAACCAATGCCATCGGTCTTTTTTCCGGTATTCTTCTGCTTGCCTGCATGAGTTTTTCTAAGTTTGTCATCAATAAAGATGTTAAAAGTTTTGGTTTGATGATTATGACCGGGCTGGTATCCTTAGGCCTTGTTTCTTTCTGGTATAATCTAACTTTTATATCTACTTTTTTACGGGAGGGAGGTTCCAGTGGGAATATCCTGGTTTCCTTATTTCCATGGGGTTGGGTAGTAGGAGTAGGCTTGATAATATTCCTTTATTATTTTATCAGGCGTTTCTTAAAGGATTTTGCGGTGTCCACTGTTTTTTTATGGTTTGGCACCTTATTTCTAGTAGTTTGGGTTTACTATACCTCAGCACCGCCTGATGAACCATACCGAAGAATCGAGCTTTTACCTCAGGCTCTGCGTTATAACGTAGAAGTTGACCTGAGCTTGTCACTCCTTTTAGGGGTAGTTTTTTCAAGGTTGATAAGTTTTTTGGTAGGGAAGTGGGGTCTTTTAAAAGTGATACCTATACCCGTCGGTATTTTATTTACGATTGTGTCAATCGGATATATTCAGCCGTTTATACCTGTTGCCCAAAAATCATCATCTGAGGCAGTTGATCTGAGTAAAACTACTGAAAATAAAATAGCTACCTGGTTTGCAGCAAATACCGATCCTAAAAAAGGAGAAAGGGTTTTGGCTCCGGGTAACTATGGATTTTATCTGAACTGGTTTGGTTATGTTTGGCAGCTCAGAGGCGGACTTTTCCAGGCTTCTACCCACCATTGGCCGGACCATATCTACTACCAGTTGGTTAACGGGAAAGATCCTGAAATAATGAAGGATTGGCTTATTGCCTCAAACTTAAAGTATGTGCTGATAACTGCAACAGGGTCAGGGGAGCTCTATAAAGAAATCAAAAATTTAAGCCGTTTTGAGTCTTTAAAGGTTGCTTATGCAGAATCCGGGGATATTATCTATGAGGTACCCCTCAAGAGGCCTTCTGCAGCCAAACCTGTTAGTATTACCGGTATGACAGCACTTACCGCTCCCGTTAAAGCGGATAATAAGAAAAATCTCCATGCTTATGTTGGTTGGGTGGAATCTTCAAGCCAAAACAGTGCGGATTTTAATGTTTCGGGTTTTAACAGCTATCAGATCAGAGGGAAAATTGATAATGGTGAGGGCATACAAGTCAGCTTGACAGCAGATTCAGGTTGGTCTGCAAAAAATAGTTCTGGTGAGGGTGTAAAACTTGGCAAAGACCCCCTGGGTTTTTTAATGCTTTACCCCAAACCAGGTTTGGTTAATATCGCTTTGGAACACCATACCTCCTGGCAGGAATGGTTAGGGTACCTAATTAGTTTATTGACAATCGGTTTATTAATCGCGCATAGATTAATCGGACGGAAGAAATACCATTAATGGTTCAGCAAAAAATTTTAGATCTTGGGCTGAAAGAGTTTGCGGAACTTTTTAATATCCGCAACAGAGAAATCCCCTCAATTGCTAAAAAGATAATTAAAAATTCAAATTTTAATTATAAAAAGGTAAATGATGCAGATTATAAACAAATCATTCTCCGTATATTCAAAACATTAGATTCGGGAAATTTAAAGCCATCAGGTCCGCACAGGCTAAAAGATTGGGAAAAAGGATGGTCGGAAAATTATCAGAATTTTAAAAAAAATAATTTCAATTTAAACGAGTTAATCCCAAAATTTATTAAAAAAAATGAGCCAATCCGGTTAAAAGGCAAATTTGTGCAACCCATAAATCCAAATTTTGAAACAGATTTTGTGTCAGTTTTGAGGTATTATTTATTCTCCAAATATTTCAAAGATGTAAGTTGTGTTTATGAATTCGGTTGTGGTACTAATTTAAATCTGATTGCTGTCAATGAAATTTTTCCAGATAAGAAGCTAGTAGGGCTTGACTGGACAAAATCTTCTTATCGAATAATAGAACAGATCCGAAAAAAGTTTAAAATTGACATATCATTTAGGGCCTTTGATTTATTTGCTCCGGACGAAAGTTACAAACTGGATCTAAACTCAGGAGTCTTGACAATTGGGACATTGGAGCAGTTAGGCGCAGACTTTATACCATTTACTGAGTATTTAATAAAAAATAAACCGAAAATATGTATTCATATTGAACCGTTATACGAATTATATGACTCCGGCAAACTGGAAGATTATCTGGCTGCTAAATATTCAGACAAAAGAAACTATTTGCGTGGATTTTTACCTTACCTTAAAGAGTTGGAACAATCTAAAAAAATAGAAATATTAGAAATAAACAGAGCGTTTGGAACGTTTTATCATGATGGTTACAGTTATGTGATATGGAAAATGAAATGAAAGATATATGAAAAAAACGGAAGTTTTTAATGCGATGGAGAATACTTTTAAAAAAAGAGTTTCTTATATTATGGCAACTTATAACCGAGCAGAAAGATTGGAGAAATCTTTGGACAACGCCTCAAAATTCATTACGGACAAGGATGAGTTGATCATCATAGATGGAGGATCAACAGACACAACATTAAAAGTATTAAATAAATTCTCCTGGCTTGTCGACCTGTTTTTAACAGAAAAAGATATTAATCAAGTGCACGCTACAAACAAAGGGATGCTTTTGGCAAGAGGGAAATATATCAAAATCCTTACCGATGATGATTTAATTTATCCCGATTCTATGGAAAAAGCCATAGCTGTTTTAGACCGTCATCCGGAAATAGATTTATTGGTCTGCGGGGGTGAATTTAAGATTGGTGATACGAAAGAAATAGTGACATTGTACCCGCCTCCGGGATGCAACTATGGGAGTAATATTGAAGACCTTTTTAGATATGGAGGCGCAGGAATTGGATTCGTGATCAGAAAAAGTTCTGTGGCAAAAACCGGATTATTTACATTGGATTGGATTGCTGATACAGAATATCTGGTCAGGTGTGTATCCAACAAATTCTGTTTTAAATTTTGCCGGATTAAAATGTTCAGAGCTCATTATCACAGTGGGAGTGTGGGAAATCTTCATGTGAAAGAAGTTGACAAAGAGACGTTTGAGATCTTACAAAAATATACCGGCAAAAGATTTTTTTGGCGGTATCGCCTTAATAGATTATTATATCAACACCCAACTGTTGAAAAATTTTTATTTTTACCCTTGCAATTTTTTAATTTGTACAGAGCTATGAGGTATTCTGGTTCAAAAATGAAAAATAAAATTTCTTATAGATGGGATGGGGGTTTCAGTTAGCGAAGTCATACTATGAGGATAGCAATTATCCGGGGTTCAAGTTTAAATAAATGGGAAATGCAAAATTATGAACCCCTTCAGATAAAACATGAGATTTTGGCTATCGGCTCGTTACATCCCGCATACCATACTTCAGGTATAAAACTGCCGATTAAGAAGCTATTGTGTTTGGGTAATGTATTAAACTATGTTCCTTTCGGAATTAAATGGCTCTATCGGACTATGGGGGATGTGATGTATTTAGTCGGTTTGGAGCGAGTTGTAGCCGGTTTCGACATTGTCCATACAGCCGAAACTGCAACTTATTACAGCCTGCAGGCCGTAAAAGCAAAAGACCGAGGGTTTGTGAACAAAGTAGTAGTAACGGTTTGGGAAACAATCCCCTTTTTGGGGGATGATAATCCGGAAAGGTATAAAAACAAACGGGAAGTTCAAAAAAAGGCAGACCTGTTTTTAGCTGCTACCGAGGCTGCGAAGAAAGCACTCCTTAAGGAAGGTGTCGATGCCCGGAAAGTGAAAGTTTGCCCGATGGGTGTAGATACCAATGTTTTTAAGCCGATGCACAAAAATCAAGATCTTGCCAAGAGATTGGGGATTTTAACCGACAAAAAAATAATTTTATTTGTCGGTAGATTAGTTTATGAAAAAGGTATCTATGATCTTGCCGAAGCGCTGAATTTACTTAAAAATAGGCTTGATTACATGGTTCTATTGATCGGTTCGGGGCCGGAATATCAGAACCTGACTAAGAAAATGAAAGATTTGGAATTAACTCCAAGAGTATTTTTTATCAAGCAAGTTCCATATCAGGAAATGGCTGAAGTTATGAATTTAGCCGATGTTTTAGTATTACCCAGTATTAAAACTAAAGTTTGGGAAGAACAGTTTGGAATGGTGCTTATAGAGGCTATGGCATGCGGTAAGGCAGTAATCGTGACAGAAGGAGTAACTAAGGAAATAGTTGGTGTTAGGGGGGGAATAGTGAATGCGCAAGATCCTGTCATGTTAGCTAAAGCGCTGTATGCCTTATTAAGTAACAAGCAAAGATTAAAAATTGCAGGGGCATACGGTCGAACAAGAGTAAAGAGGATATTTAGTGCTGCTGCGGTTTCTAAGAGACTTGAAGAGATATACAATGATTTAATGGTATTCAAATGATAAATCCAAGCACGATTATTGATGAGGGTGAACCTATAAGTGAGATACGTCTTTTGAAAAAGAAAGCCATTACCGGTTTGGCAGCCTTCGGTATAAGACGGATTTTAATCCAGATAATTCAAACCGGCTCGAATATAATACTGGCCAGGATATTAATACCCCAAGATTTTGGTTCATTCATCCTGGTTATGTTACTTATTAATATATTTACTCTGGTTTCAGATATTGGGCTGAGCAATGCATTAATTCAACACGATAAAGCGCCTGATGATAAACAGCTCCAAAGTATTTTTTCAGTACAATTTTTATTGGGACTTCTTGCAACAGGGTTGATAGTTTTATCAGCGCCAATTTTCAACATTTTTTTTAATAACCAATTAGGCACAAACGGG
>CAZFVS010000009.1:5818-18975 GCA_964522265.1 uncultured Gammaproteobacteria bacterium
TAGGATCCATTTCGCTATTTATTTTTAACCTAAGACTTGTTTCAGCCGCTCTTTTAGAAAGAAATTTGCATTTCAATAAATTAGTCATAGCCGAAATAGGAGAACTTCTGATGCGTCAAGTTCTGACTATAATTCTGGCTTACTTGGGTTATGGTGTTGCTAGTTTTGTTTGGGGATTACTGGTGAGCCGATTAGGAGGGTCGGTATTTTATTATATTTTATATCCCTGGAAGATGAAATTTCGCTTTTCCTTTGCTGATATAAGACCTTTCCTGCCTTTTGGAATTCCGTTTCAACTGAGTACTATAGCAAACAATGTAGGCGGGATAGCAACTCCCTGGATAGTGGGTGGTGAAGGGACGAAAGCCTTAGGGCTTGTTGGTTGGGCTGGGGGTACCGGTCAAACAGCGGTGTCTATTAGTGATACAGTCAGTAAGGTAATATTCCCGATTTGTGCAAGAGTCCAACATCACAAGAAGCTTGTGATAAGCAGTATCGAGAAAGCGGTTCACTTTACCAGTCTTATGACTTTTCCGGTTGTAGCGATGATGTTTGTTTTGGCTGAACCGATAACTTACATAATATTTACAGCTAAATGGAAAGACGGGATACCGGCTCTGTATGTCTTTACTCTTTCTTCGGTATTTATCTCATTTAGCCATTTGTCCAATTTTATTCTGCTTGGTCTTGGTAAATCACGGATAGTCAGAAACATCTCAATATTAAACGGTTGTCTGCTTTGGTTGTTGGCAATTCCTCTGGTAAGGTATTTTGGTTTTATCGGTATGGCCTGGGCAAATTTACTAGTTTACCTAACATCAATAATTGCTTTTAGGGAAATAAAAAAAGTAGCTGATATTAGGATAATTACTTTTATTCTTCCGTATTTAATGTTTTCAGCCGTAGCAGGAATAGCTACATTTCTGTATGTTCTTAAATTTCCAATACACAATTTTTTGGAACTTAGTCTGGCTGTGATTTTTGGATTTTTGCTGTATGCAATACTGGTTGGGATTTTTAGGCTGAAGCTAATTCTTCATGATGCCAAACAAATTTATGACCTTCTCAGGAAAGAATGAAGTTTACTGTCATTTCAGAAAGCCCCAGCTTTTTAAAGCTGGGGATGAATGAAATTATGGATTCCCGCCTTCGCGGGAATGACAGGAAGATGCACCGCTTTTTAAAGCGGTGTAGATTCATTGTTTGCCAAAGGACTAGTTAATTTCTCAGGATTCATTCAGCCTTTCTTCTTACTGTCTTTGGCCAAAGCCTGGAGTTCCCAGATTTTTACCCATTTTAAAAAATGGTAAATCAAAAAAATAGAAGTTAGCACAAAACCCCTCACTCCTGATTTATAATCTTTAAACTCTTTTTGGCGGATCCAGAAGTTATAAATCATCGAGCCGGGTATTGTTAAAATACCTGCTCTTGACCCTTTTAAATACATGATTTTAGCCTGGTCGTCTGTGTACTTGTTAAATTTATATATCAGACCAGAAATACTGCGGTGAGAAAGATGAATTATTGGAGTTTTGAGCTGCCCGATTTTGCCATTTATGATGATTCTTTCATGCACAGCAGCTGGAGTAACCCTCCCAACTCCCCGTTTGAAGATTCGAGGATGCCCCCCGGAAAGAGTGGGTGTTAAAGGCTTACCTAAAAAAAATTGGTGAAAATAGACATTATAAGCGCTGTAATCACTTTTTTTAATTGCATTGATAATTTCTCTACTCAGGTTAGCAGGTATTCTTTCATCGGCATCAAGCATTATGATCCAGTTACAAGTTGCTTTATTTAAAGCATATTGTTTTTGTTTACCTAAAGTTTGGAGTTTGTGCAAAAAAACATTTTTGGTATATTTTTTTGCAATTTTTACTGTGTTATCATCACTGAAATCATCCACCAGAATGATTTCATCAACCCAGAACAAACTTTTGAGAGACCCTGCGATTACATCCTGTTCGTTTTTAGTAATGATAACAGCCGAAATTGACGGATGGTTTGATAAAGGTCTCACGGAGGTAAGTTTTGCATAGATTGGTAGTTTTGTAAAGAAAAAAATGGATAAAAATTATGACCTGGAAGAAATAATTATTGAACCCAAACCCAAATGGATGCTTTTGAAAATTAAAGAGCTGTGGGATTTCAGAGAACTTTTTTACATTTTTGTCTGGAGAGATTTAAAGGTACGTTACAAGCAAACAATTCTGGGAGTTATGTGGGTAATTTTCCAGCCACTTATCACAGCGGCTGTTTTTTCATTATTTTTCGGAAGGTTGGCAAAAATGTCGTCCGGTAATCTGCCGTATGAATTATTTGTATTTATAGGTTTAGTTTTTTGGATTTATTTTTCAAGTGCACTGTCCAATGCGAGCAACAGCATGGTGGAGCATGCCAATACCATCAAAAAAATATATTTTCCCAAAGAAATTTTACCGATATCAGCTGTTATTACAAATTTTCTTGATTTTTGCATAAATTTTTTTATTTTAATAATATTATCCTTGTACCTCGGTTATATACCTTCTAAAATTATTTTCGTTCTGCTGCCTGTTTCTGTTGTAATTATTTCTTTGGCTGCTTCGGGACTTGGATTGTTTTTGGCGTCTTTTAATGTAAAATATCGGGATGTCAGATACATTTTACCTTTTTTTATACAGCTTTTACTTTTTCTAACGCCTGTAATCTATCCGTCATCATTTTTCAGGCCATCCCTGCAATATTTTTTCGGGTTCAACCCGCTAACCGGTGTCATAGAAAATATGCGGTTAGTTTTATCAGGCCGAAATCCAACGGATTGGAGCCTGGTTTTTATCTCAGGAACATCCGCAGTATTTTTGTTTATTGGAGGTTTGGCTTATTTCAGATCAACTGAAAGATATTTTGCCGATTTAGCATGAAACCTCTTATTGAGATTTTTAAATTATCAAAATGCTACAATTCAGTTTCCCAAAAAGATTCCTATGTAGCCCTAAGAGATGTTATACCTAATTTCATAAAATCTTCGTTGCAGTTTAAAAAAATTCAAAAGAAATATTTTTTTGCTCTAAGGGGTATCAATTTAGCAGTTAATGAAGGGGATGTTATAGGCGTTATTGGTGCAAACGGCGCCGGCAAATCGACTTTTTTAAAGATTTTGGCCCGGATTACTCCTCCCACTTTCGGAAAAGCCATCTTAAGGGGAAGAGTGGCATCATTGCTTGAAGTAGGGACAGGTTTTCATCCGGAGCTGACCGGAAGAGAGAATGTATTTTTAAACGGTACTCTTTTAGGTATGACCAGAAGAGAAATTAGGCAAAAATTTGATGATATTGTAAATTTTTCCGGAGTTGAAAAATTTCTTGATGCCCCGGTAAAGCATTATTCAACAGGCATGCAGTTGAGGTTGGCTTTTTCAGTAGCAGCGCATATTAATCCTGATATTTTGCTTGTTGATGAGATTTTGGCGGTTGGAGACGCTGACTTCCAGAAAAAAACATTGGCAAGAATACGCGATATTTCTGTCAGAGGGAAGGCGATCATTTTTGTTTCCCATAATTTATCCGCTATTACATCACTTTGCAATAAAGTTGTTCTTTTGGAATCGGGCCGTATGGTAAAAATCGGTAACCCGGCAACAGTTGTCTCAAGCTATTTGAAAAAATCCGGAGTTATAACGACAGCAAAGTTACCGGCAAACAGTTATTATGCGAACAGTTTTATCCACATATTAAAAATCTCAGTTTGCAGCAGTGAAGGTAAGACTTTTAAGTCATTTGATATCACGAAACCCTTAAATATAGAGATTTGTTATCAGATAATAAAGATGAATGTATGGTTTACCTGTCATGTTTTCGTTACCGATATGTCGGGAACTCTGCTGTTCCAATCCCCCGAAGATGCCAGCGGAGACCCGGCTTTTGCTCCAAAAACGACCGGTACGTATAAAAGCACTTGTATTATTCCGGGGAATTTCTTGCCGGAAGGGTTATTTTCTGTGAGGATTGTGATAGCTCCTTCTTTAATACTTATAAAAGAAGCAATTGATATTAGTAATGTTATCACTTTTCATATACATGACAGTTTAAGGGGGGATTCAGTAAGAGGAAAGTTGTCAATGATATTATCCGGAGCTGTCAGGCCAAAATTTGCCTGGAATAGGATAAAATTAACAAAACCTGCTTCAAGTTTTAAATGACCCAAGAAAAAATTAGTGCCAAACAAAAACTACCCGGATTATTTATTGGGATTTGTACAGTTTGCCTGATTGCAGTTTTTTTGTATAGCGGGGTTTTAAATGCTTATTTTGTAAGTGAAGATTATGAATGGTGGACCAGGGTGCGGAATATTGATTTAATCAACTCTTTCCGGTTATTTTTACCACCAATTTTGGGTGGTATATCTTTACCACCATATTTTCGGCCCCTGGTTGGTTGGACTGTTTGGTTGGATACAGTTGTTTTTGGGATGACTCCTTTGGCATCCCATATAACCAGCTTAATATTTCATTTAATTAATATTGCCTTGGTTGGAATAATTGGTTTTTATATTTTCAGAAAATCGATCTTAGCCGGCGTACTGGGTGCACTTTTTTTTTCCGTTTTTCCCTTTCATCCTGAAGCTGTAGTTTGGAGTATAGGCGGTAGGAGTGATGTAGTAATGGCTACTTTTTATTTATCAGCTTTCCTCGGTGTCATGAAGTATGTTGAATACAATAAGAGAACTTTTGTAATTCCGATTTTAATATGCTTTCTGCTGGGATTATTATCTAAAGAAGCTGCTGCGACCTTTCCTCTTGCGGTTTTGGTTTATCTTCTTTTTTCAAATCAAGGAAGCATTCACGAAAAACTATCCGCCCAGAAAAATTTGTTAGTGATATCGGTTGTGGTATTTATAGGTTATTTTGTTTTCCGTAGTGTGGTACTGCAGACGATTAACCCCTATCAGGCGGTGAAAATGATAAGCAGTTTTACTCTGGGCAGCATATTTCAATTATATCTGATTCTATTATTGAGCAGCTTACTCTTTAGAAGTATTCTTAACCGGATGGTGCCAAAAAATCTGGAATGGATAAAGAATAAAATATGGTATTTATGGATGCTGATAGGGATTACATTTTTGCCGACTTCCTATTTGGTTACACAAGAAAGGCAGTTGTATTTACCCTCAGCTGTTTCCGGCTTGTTTCTATCGGGGGTTATTTTCATAATTTATAGTTATATAAAAGGCAAATCAGTTTTAATCAAAACATTTTTTATTATTTCTGTCATCTCTGGTTTGGTATATAGCGGCCAATTGCTTTACCAAAGAAATGAAGTCTGGAAAAATGCAGGAAATATTGCCCAGTCTATTGCCGGCCAGCTTGCCGATCAATTAGCGGAAGTGGGCACCGATAAAAAAGTTTATTTTGTCAATGTACCGGACAGCGTTAATGGGGCATATATTTACCGGACTCATCTTCAGCAAGCGGTAGAGTTTTTGTTAAACAGGCAAGGGCCACAGCTTATTGTTACACCGGAGCTTTATGGTACAGACTCAAAAGTTTACTACATATCCCCCAGAAATATCCGGGTCGAAAACGAACAGGGTTTTGTGATGTATTTGGCTAACAAGGATAGGTATGGGAGGTTTGTAAAAGAAACCCCGGACTATTATGCGACCTTATTATCAAAAAAGTTATTAAATATAGAGATTAAGGATCAGGATTTCAGTAAAAAAAGAAACCTGGTTTATTTTTTAAAGAATGGGAAAATAGAATTATTGGAATAACATGTTTTTACTGATTCTTATATTAATTTTAGGGGTGGTTGTCAGGTTATGGGGAATAAATTTCGGTTTGCCGTATATTCAACATTTAGATGAGGGGGGGGTAACATATACTGCTTTTTTTGCAGCAGCCAACCACCTTAAACCGGATATGTATTTTCATACAACCTTCCTGCCGTACAGCTTGATATTGTTATATGGGGTATATTATTTATTCGGGTTAATATTCCATTTATGGGGGTCGACCCAACAGTTTTTTACTGCATTTTTAAAAGATCCGAGCATCTTTATTCTGATCGGTCGAATGATTACTGTTATGATTTCGGTGGCTTCTATAGTATTGATTTATTGGATTGGTAAGAAACTTTACGACTACAAGATAGGTTTAATATCTGCATTATTTTTAAGCCTAGCATTTCTTCATGTACAAGAGTCACACTATATCAAAGAAGATGTCATGATGGGGTTTTTTGGTTTGTTAATCTACTACAATTCTTATCAATTATCCCAAAAAGGTAGGTACAGAAATTATTTATTGTGCGGGCTGTTTCTGGGATTGTCCTTTGCGCTAAAGTATAATTTTTTTGTTTTTTTGCCGGTATTTATTGTCTCCCATCTGCTGGTCGGTTTTCAATCAAAACATAAATGGTTGTATCTAAATTTAAAATTTCTTACAGCGATTTTTATTGTAGTTACTCTTTATTTTTTTATAAATCCCTACGTATTAATTGATTGGCACAAGGCAGTTCGGCAGCTTGATTATCAAAAGGAGCTTTCGATTGTCCAGTGGGTTAGTTCTGAAGGTCAACCTGTTTGGGTTTATTACATAAGCCATCATTTACTAAACGGAATCGGTTTTCCCTTGCTAATCTTAAGTGTTTTAGGAGTTTTTTATTCTGTTTTTGGTAAGAAAAACACAAAAGATATTCTTTTAGTTACGACGCCTGTCTGTTTTTTCCTCTTGATCGGGATAGCTGGAGGCACAAATTTTTCCAGATATGTGGTGATGATTATTCCTCAGCTGATGCTTATTGCTGCTGTAATGATAAATCGATTGGTAAATATGATCAACCAAACGCAACCTAAAAAGAATTTTCTGCTCTTTTTTGCCAGTATTCTGGCAGTTATTCCGTCAGCTATTTTAGTCATTAAATTTGATTATTACCTGAGCAGTAATGATACGCGCATATTGGCTAAAAATTGGATAGAAAAGAATATACCTGCCGGTACAAGACTGGTTAACGAGGGGGCTGCCAGATCGCAGATCTATTCGGCAATCGGACCGCCCCTTTCCATGGACCAGGAATCAATAAAGAAACTTATTGCAGAGGTATCCGGAAAGGGCTTAGATATCGGATCACTTCTTGCGCTGTCATATGCGACTCAAGATAGGGTTGGTTATAACTTAATTGGTACTCCCAGGATGGATTATAAATATAATCCTGATTCAGGTAGTTATAGTACTCTTTCGTCGGTTGATGAATATGTTAAAGGAGAGTACTGCTTTTTAGTTTTATCTAGCTGGGCTGTTAAAAACAGGCAAAAATATAACCGGGATTTTGAAACTTCAATCAATAATTCATATTATTTGTATAAAGAATTTTTGCCTTTTCCTGAGCTGAACGAAGATCTCATATGGAATGTTGATTATAATAATCTGGTTCGTGTCAGAATATTCGACAACAGAATTACTTCTGGTCCGCGGATTAAAATCTTTAAACTTAAGGATAACAAGGGTTGCAAGTAAAGTGTAACCTTGTTTAGTAGTTGAAAGCCTTTGTTCGGTAATGCTAGTATAATTTTAATTCTCTGCTCATGAAAAGGTGGTTGCTGCTAGTTTCTAGTATTATCTTTCATATATCAACGCATATCACTGCTGTAGCGCTTCTCATATTCTTTTTTTTGCCCATCTCAAATTGGTATATCAATCACTCGGTGATACTGGGAGTTGACTTCTATAATATGGTTTCTAACACTTCTTATTATTCCCGGCATTTTGATGCCCGTTACTTAGGTTACAAACCAATCAATTGGGCCGGATACCCATATGCATATGATTACCCCTCCCTTCATTTTTATCTGAATGCATTGCTGGTGCCATATTTTGGTGTTCAACAATCAACTCTAATATATTCGATGTTATCTTTGTTTGCGTTCGGGCTTAGTAGTTATTTTTTATTCTGGGTGATTTCAAGAAATAAAGCGTTGTCTTTTGTTTTGGCGCTTTTCAGCCTATACTCCTCGGCGAATTGGGGTCCGATTATTTGGGGTGGTAACTTACAGTATGTAGGAACAATGGCATTTTTACCGTTTACTATTGGGTTGCTTTATTTATATACCCAAAGCAAAACAAGGAAATTTTTAATCGTTTCTGCTGCTGTTGCAGGACTTTCTGTATTGGGCCACCCGCAGATCTTAATTTCTTACATCTCAATATTTGTGTTCCTGATTATTGTCTTCGGATACTTTGAAAAAATTAAGGCGACTATCAAAAGAAGGCTTGTAGATTTGGGGATTTATTTTGGGGTAGTTCTGGTTATATCCTATGTTCAATTACAACAATTCCTGGGATCCAACATCCTATATTTACCCGTATATATTTTAAATCAAATTAGTGCACTATTTTCAAGATTTTCCGGGTCTGTGAGTAAGCCTGATTATGGTTCTTCGGTTAGCAGTATTACCCCGATAGCAACTATCAAAGCAATCGCAGCCTACAATAAACAGGAGTTTTGGAGGTTTCTGTCTGAAGTTAATGAAATATTTTTTGTATTTTTTGCTGCAGCGGTCGTCTTATTAATTATTAGTGTAATTTTTGCAAAAAAGAGGTTAAAGGTATTAGGCGTTCTGCCTTTTTTAATATTCTTAGGCTATACGTTCGTATCAATTTATGGACTTTCAAGGGGAATCCCTTTTTTTCAGGGTGGTTGGTATAGGGCTTTTTGGGCAATGCCTCTGGCATTTGGGGTTTGTATTGCTTATGGATACCGAATGTTTTGGTTCTCGTTAATAGAGCGGATCAGTCTGTTGGATAGTTTAGCTGCAAAAAGTATTCTGGCATTGGTATTTACAATTGTAATTTCAGTATCGGGATATTTTTACTTCAGTAGGCAGCCGTTGGAAGATTTTATTGATAAGCACATTGATACCATTAGGTTTAGACAAAAGTCAGGTGTTTATCCGGATGCGCTTAACAAACCGTTTAAAAACCATTCAGAATTTGAAAATTTAGCCCAAAATTTAGTTCCTAAATGGCTTCCTGTGCAAGATCATCAATACCGATTATATTCAGCTGACCAGAAAGTCAATATTTGGTGGCCAACTTTTTATGAGATGCCTCTTTTCAGAGGTTATAACGATTCCCCGATTGGTTCAGGTATGGCAGGGTCATATTTTTGGACTGATATAGCACTCGCTGCCAATGCCGGAAAAGATCCCATTATTGAGGATTTCAAATATCCAAAAGATATTGCTAAAAACAACGCGCTATATTTAATTGATTGGTTTTCGATAGGTTATTTTGAGGGGGGACACGAAAGAAGCGATTCTTACAATCCTCCATCCAGTTTCTTACTGGAGGATAAAAATATTTTTGAAAGGGAAGAAATAGCTTCTGTTGCCGGTAGAGTTAAAGTATTTGAGACAAAAGACGGGAAAATGGAGTGGGTGAATGACGACAGTGACGCACTGAAATTTTACAAGTTCAAAGATGGTTTAGTTTCACCGGTTGCGTCAGCTACAGATGCATCAATTATTGGTATTATCGGTTCGTGGGAGAGTTTTGAAACTTTTAACAGAAGTTTGGCGATGACTAATACCAACTCTCAGCAGCTTATTACAGTGTGGCTTACACAATCATTGGCAGAAATACCCAGTTTGGATAATCTAAATTTAGACGCAGTGATATTATATGGATATAAAAATGGAGATAACAATTCTGGTTGGAATAAAGTAGAAAAATATCTCAAAAAAGGTGGTAAAGTTTTTGTGGAAACAGGTAGTGATGTTTTTCAGACTAAAAATACCAAGCTGCCTAAAATTTTTCCTATAGAAGGTACCAAACGAGAGGGATTGGGCATGAGTTGGGATTTAAATGAATTTGGACCTCCCAGTATTGATGGTAAGGAGTGGAACTTTTCACTGCCAACAAACTTAAAGAATAATGCTGAAGTTATACTAAAAACCGGTAATACACCCTTGATTGTTAGCGGATCTTTTGAAGGCGGTAAAGTAATTTGGAGCGGCATGAACCTTTTCTATCATGCCAATGTTTATAAATCAACTAAAGAAGGAGAGTTTATCAGGTCCATAGTTTCTCGATTGGTTTCACTGGAAAAAAACGATCCTCCACCCTCGCAAGCCCAATTTATCAGCAACCGAAAGATTAAAATTAAATCCCAAAATGCCAAAGCAGTGTTGCTTAGACAGGAATTTTGGCCTGTCTGGACTGCCAAAGTTAATGGTCAAACTCAAAAGATCTTACCGGCAGGTCCAACGGGTCCAGGATTTATGTACGTTCCGATTCCGACACAGCTTCGAGATAAACCGGTTGAGGTTGAATTCAATTATCAGGGGGATACCTCAACACTTATATATACAATATTAACGATTGTAGTATCGCTGGTTATACTAGATTATTTATTAGGTGGCAAAATCACTAAAATGATTTATTTGAGACACCAGGGGAAAATAGTTAATCATATAGGTAGGTGGTGGAAAAAAGAAGATGAGTGATGATAAAGAGTCGGTAAAACTTAATGAAGAGATAATCGAAAAAGATGTCGAAAAACTGACCGAAGATGTAGTGAAAATAATAAAAAAAGAGGAAAAGATTCATACCCGGATATTCAGATGGATTTTATTTTTAATAAGTGCTTTAATAAATGTTGCTGCAGCGGGAATAGTTTATAAAACTCTAGAACCTATTATCGGTTGGTATCTGACAAAAAATCCGGTTAGAGGAATTGATTTATTTTTATCTGCAGCTTATGCCAACTATATTATAAAATGGCATGACTTTTTAAGGCCTTTTGCCTGGAAATATATTTGGTTTGGCGGACAACCATTCTCTTTAGATTATCCATCGCTATATTTTTTAGGGATGATTCCCTTTGTAGAAAAGTTCGGATTAATTCAGGGAGTAATGCAATTTGCTGTGTTTTTTTTGCTGATCTTTGCCATCTCTTGCTATTTTTTCTACAAGGAACTTTCTTCAAATGTCGGTTTGTCTTTGGTTTTAACTGTTGCTACTATTTTATCGGTAAATTTATATCGAGCACTAATTTGGGCCGGCGGTATTCCTTTCTGGTCTACCCAAGCCTTTTATCCGTTAGTCGGTTTTCTGCTGGTCAGGTTTTTGAATACTTACAAAAAAAAATGGTTATATTTAGCAGGTATTATTGCGGGGTTGGGAGTTATGGGGCATCCGCAAGGTTTTTTAAATGTTATTATTCCTTTAAGCATTCTGATTTTACTCTTTTACAGCGGTAAGGAGGGGTTAAAAATTGGTCAAAGGATCAAGAATTTGGTTATTTTTCTTCTAATTTGGTTTTTGGTTGGTCTTCCGGGTATATTATTAAATTTTGTCGGCACCCTATTTTCAGCACTAATATCTTATTTGGGCCAATTAGGTTCATTATTTGGTAAATCAGTTATAAATCCATCTGTAGTAAGTAGCGGTCCGGTTGAGGGATCAACAGCTGCAGATATAATTAAATGGACTCATCAGCAATTTTATTATGTCTTTTCTGATACGCAGCAAATCATTTGGTACTTATTGGGAATATTTGCACTTTGCTGGATTGTTACCGTTGTATTCCGCAAGCACCGGATTAGAAGCATACTATGTATTTTGCCCTTTGTAATTTTCCTAAGTTATCAATTTATCTCTGTATTTTTGTTTTCAAGAGGGATAGACTTATTTATCACCGGTTGGTACAAAGCTTTCTGGCCTATACCGGTGGCTGCTTCCGCGTTAACTGCGGTGTTTTGGGGGCAAACAACGCAGGCGTTTAAAAGATTTAATTCCTTTAAATTATTTAAGATGACCTCTTGGTCTGTTGCAATAGCAACAAATTTAATCTTTATTTCGTTTGGGTATTTATATTTTACACCCGGATTAACAAAAGTATTAGTTGACCGGATAGATTTTTTATCCACGATGTCCAGTCCGTATCCTGATATTTTGAATATTAAAATCAGTGATACAGAGAGAAAAGATTTGGCATCCCAACTGGTTCCTAAGTTTATAGACCCGAACGATAAAAATAAAAGGCTTTATACGGTTGACGCCACGGTCAATTTATGGTGGCCTACTATGTATGATATGCCACTAGCCAGAGGGTATGTAGATCCTGCAATTAATACCGCCCAAAGATGGGGAATTTTTTGGTTGGATTCAATTATGGGGCCGTCTGGTAAAGATTCCAAAGCCTCATTGATTGTTGACTGGAAAACTCCGGAAAATGTGGCTTATGAAAATACTAAGTTTCTGCTTGATTGGAATTCCATATATTATTATTTAGGGAATTATTCAAGCAACTCTCCCTCGATACTGGCGGAACATGTAATAAGCAATGATTATACAGATGGGGAGGAAGAGGTCAAGACATTCGGAGTGATTAGGCGTTATGGTCCGCCTGCAGAAGAAGTGGGGAAGTTTTATCCTGATTGGACTCAATCGCTTAAATATTATCGAGTTAAGCCTGAACTGGTTTCACCGATACTGGCTCCCAATAATGCCAGCCCAATCCTGCTAATTGGAGATGCGGTTGCTTATGACACATTTTATCGCTTTATCGGTATGCATAATTTGAATAGTCAAAAAATTGTAATTGCAACGAAATCAAATTTTATAGATGACTACAGTTTATCTGAAATAAAAAAGTTTGATAAGGTAATCCTATACCGCTATGACTATAAAGATAAATCAAAAGCCTGGGAAACACTGTCGAAATATCTGGAAAAAGGCGGACGGGTATATATTGATACCGGACCAGAGGGGAAAGAAGCCGCAGCTAGTAATTTACCTGGGATACTGCCTGTAAAACGAACTACCAGAAACAACATTGGACGGGATTGGAACGTTGAGGTTTCAGATAGTAATCTAACACAAGAAATAATGTTTGATAAATTCACCCCTTTAGATTTTGACGGACAACCCTGGAATGTATCCCATCCGGATAGTGACAGTGATCTTGCAGCAGATGCAAAAATCATTTTAAAAAACAATGGCAAAATAGTAGCCGTTGAAACCGATATTGGATCCGGAAAGGTAATTTGGACAGGGTTTAATTTACCGTATCATATAATCCGGGATTATAACGAAGAAGAATCCAAGTTTTTGATTAACATCCTCTTTTCCGATCTTGATATAGCGGAAAAGAGGATCGATAATTTTAATTATCGGTTCA
>CAZFVS010000010.1:0-6740 GCA_964522265.1 uncultured Gammaproteobacteria bacterium
CCAGATCCTGGACTTCCAGCTTATAGCCCACTATATCAGATATTATCCTAACTACATCAATTACCTTTGTCCCACGCTCGCTTCCAACATTAAAGACATGAAAACCTCCAAGTTTAAGAGGGGCTATATGTGCCCTGGCTAAATCCTCAATATAGATAAAATCCCTAACCTGTTCACCTTTCCAATAAAGAGGAAGCGGTTTATGCTTCAGGGCTGCTTTGATAAATTTTGGGATAGCATGAGTTTCAGGATCATGGCTTTCCCAAATCCCATAAGGGTTAAAATAACGCAAAATGACAACATCAAATTTATACAAATAATTATAGTATGTCAGAAAACTTTCTATAGAAATCTTAGTTGCACCATAAGGGCTGGTAGCCTGAATTTTGGCATCCTCCTGTAAAGGCAGCTTGTCCGGAAAACCGTACACCGTACAGCTTGAAGAGAAAACTACTTTTTTGACACCAGTGTCCTTCATTGCCTCAAATAGAGTTACACTTCCAATTATATTATTGTCCACATAAAACAGCGGTTTCTCTACAGACTCGTCAACAGCTGTTGAACCGGCCATATGTATCACACCATCCATGCCTCTGAGACTTTTTTTGAGTAATTTTGCATCCCTAATATCACCTTGTATAAATTGCGCCCGTCTGTCACAATATTTCTTGGTGGATTTGGATAAATTATCATAAAGCACTACCTGGTCACCCTTGTCCAAAAGAAGTTTGGAAATGTGGGAGCCTATAAAACCAGCACCGCCTGTGATTAAAATTCTCATAATTCAAAAATCAAAGGTCAAAATCAAAAATTAATTTTCAAACTTTTAAATTTTAACTTGTACTTTTGGTTTTTGCCTTTTGACTTTTTCCTTAGCGTTTACTTACTGATCGTTTGTATAGATCCAAGTTCTCCAGTGCCATACCTGTACCTAAAACCACAGACATCAGCGGATTTTCCGCTGTGTGGCAAGGTACACCAGTTGAAGCAGTCATCAATTTATCCAGGTTGGTTAACATCGATGTCCCTCCGGACATAACTATTCCCTTGTCTATTATATCAGAGGCAAGTTCCGGCGGAGTCTGCTCCAATACAGCTTTAACTGCTCCTATGATTTTTTTCAAAGTCTCCTCTATTGCCTGAGTGATCTCATCTGAATACAAAACAATGGTTTTTGGCAGACCGGTGGTGCTATCACGGCCTCTTGCCTCCATCTGTTTTAAATCAGAAGCGGAAGATGGCAGGGCATTACCAATCTGCATCTTGATAATTTCAGACTGATGCTCCCCAATGATCAGACCGTATTTTTTGCGGACGTAAAAGGCGATAGCTTCATCAATTTTATTGCCTCCAACCCTGACGCTGTTGTGCACCACTACTCCACCCAGACAAATCACTGCTGCCTCCGTCGTCCCTCCGCCAATATCTACTATCATGTTGCCTGAAGGATTGGCGATTGGAATATTTGAACCAATAGCTGCAGCCAGCGGCTCATCTATCAAATAAGCGATCTTAGCACCGGCTGAAAGAGTTGCGTCCATCACTGCCCGCCTTTCTACCGAGGTAACTCCAGCAGGTACACAAACCATCACTTCAGGTTTAAAAAGCCTGCTTGAGCCGCAAATCTTATCGATAAAATAACGAATCATTGCCTCGGTAATAACGTAATCTGCTATCACCCCGTCCCGCATCGGTCTTGTGGCAGCGATATTACCTGGTGTCCTACCCAACATTTCTTTAGCCTCACTCCCAACTGCTAAAACCCTATTATCTATAGTTGAAACTGCTACGACTGTCGGCTCATTCATCACTATCCCCTCGCCTAAAACGTAAACCAGGGAATTTGCAGTACCAAGATCTATTCCTATCTTTTTACTAAAGTTAAACAATCGGAGCAAACCTCCTCTCTTTTGGATGCGAAGCATCATAAAAAGTTTGCGAGATCGCTTGCCCCGCCGATGGCGGGGACAAGGGAAGCGGTAACATGAAGAGCATCTCAAATGTTATCACGCTACCCACTATACATTAACAGAAGAATCGGTCACAAGATATACAAAAAAGATCAAAGGAAATCACATCTTTTCTACTGTCTCTATCCCCAAAAGATATAAACCAAGTTTTAAGGTTTCACCAACTTTTTTGCTAAGTTCCAACCTAAAAGTCTCTTCTTTCGAATACAAAACAGGATATCTCTCGTAAAACAGGTTAAAGGCTTTGGCCAGATTCAGAGAATACTCAGCAAGCCTGCTTGGGTGGAAGTTTTCAGCTGCCTCCCCTGATATATACTCAAAATAATCCAGTATTCTGAATACTTCCCGTTCCTCCAACTCAAGTTTGAATGACACAGAATCACTCTGTGCACCAGAATTCCGGAGTTTCAGGTTATCTAATTTTACTGAATCCGCCTTTCCCAAAAGCGAGCTGATCCTTGCATAAGTATACATAAGATATGGCCCGCTGTCTCCTTGAAGCGAGATTGACTGTTTAATGTCAAACGCTATGTCTGAGTTTAGTGAATACTTCAGGAATGAGAACTTAACAGCCCCAATGGCTATCTTTTCAATATTTTTCATAATAGTGTACGCTCGTACATTGTTTTGGTATTGGGGAAAATTTTGTTTAATAGCTTCTTTTACGGAGTCAATTAATTCCTCTGCTCCCACTACATTCCCAAGCCTGGATGACATCTTTCCTGTAGTTAGAGTAACAAAACCATGGGGCAGATGTTTTTTCCGACCTGCCATCCTTGGTTCAACCTGTTCTATCGCTTGAATAACAACCTTGAAATATTCTGACTGTTCATTTGCTACAACATGGATTGCTAAATCAAACGGGAACAGGCTCTCTTCTTTGAAAGTCACCCCAATCTCTTTAGCTTCATAAGTTGGGTTGCCTACAGAATTGATAAACACCCGGTTATGGAGGCCATATTTTTCCCCCGGAAAAATTACTGCCCCATCATCTTTTAAAAATACTTTGTCCAGGTTCTGCTCAACAATTTTTTTACCTTCTTCTTCAACTTCCGATTCCCAAACATATGCATCAAATTCTGTACCCATTCTGCTGTAAATAGAATCAAAATATGCAGCACTCCATTTTTTGGTCTCTTTCCAAAGCGGCATGAATTTAGGATCTTTTTTGTAGAGTGACCTGTTGATAGTGTCAATCTCCTCTTTAGATTCGGAACTATCTTCGTACAATTTAACCCCCAATTCATATGCTTTACCCAAAAACTCTGCTTTCTCCCTCAGAGAGGCTTTTTTTGCTTTGTCAAAATCCTCTTTAAGTTTTAGTGTTCCCCAAATAGCCTTAGCTACAGCAGGACCTATATCAGAAGTATAGGTAACCCGGAAAAGCTCATTACCCTGAAATTGCAAAAGCCTGCTGATAGCCTCTCCTGTAATAATATTTCGAAGGTGTCCTATATGAAATACTTTATGGGTATTGGGACTGGCATATTCGACCAAAATCTTCTTCTTGAATTGATTGTTCGAGGGGGGACGAGAAGAATACAACATCTCAACTAAACTTTTATCCTTTAAAAAAAAATTTACAAATCCTGCACCCGCAACTTCTATCCTCTCCAAATATTGCGGATGTCCAAACCTTTTTAAGATTTCACTGGCAATATCATGGGGAGATTGATAATTTTTTTGGGATTTTTGTTTAGCAAGCTGCAATGCTATATTCGTGGTATAGTCTCCAAATTTCGGATTCTCTGGAATACTACAAACTATACCATGACTAACAAACCCCAAGTCTGTTATAGCTGTTTTTAAATCCTGCTCAATCCTTTTTTTCCACATATTTTTGGGGGGTTAATTGGCGAATTTGTCTGCCAGAAGCTGCAGCAGTTCAGTCCTTTTGCCATCCAACCCTAATGACCAGATACCCACCCCAAGAAGCTTCTTCTGGTTGATAAAGTCATATTTCACCGCCAGCGATCTTGTATTTTCAAAATGTACTTCCCTTAACTGTTTTGTCTGCGGATCGGTATAAGTATACCATGGTGTCTGAGCATTATCATTCCAATTAATCTGGGCATTTCTGTTACTATCGACAATTTCAGCATATGAATAGATCTTAACATCTGTTGTACCTCCAACCGCCTGGCTGCTTTGCGGGTTTTGGATCACCGGCCAATCATACCCATAATACGGTACTGCTAAAATCAGCTTGTCCGGGGGTACTTTTTCCAAATAACTATTCATAAACCCGGAGAGATTAATTCCAGCACCCTCCATCGGGGCAATTGGACCAGCGGATAAAGAATCAGGGGTATGAAAATCATATCCCATTATTACCAACCCATCGCTATTTTTAGCCAAAATCTCTACATCATGTATCCGGGTAGCTGAAGCTGCATCCACAAATGTGTCAATAGTCAATTTGGCCTTTGGGTATTGCCTCTTCATCTCTTTGTTTAAGGCAGTGACCAGAACCGAAAATCCATCAGTAACTTTTTGGTCAGGTTCTCCTATATATTCGAAGTCGATATTAAGACCATCCAGGGATTTAGAGTTCATCAGGAATAGAGCATTACTGACAAAGTTTTCTATCGCCTTAGGGTTTGTCACCAACTTCACAATATTTGATTGATCAAAACATTTTAAAGTAACAAAGATTTTAGTCCGATTCCTCCTGGCTTTTTTGATAAATTGGTCGAGTTTGGGGTCGGATTGAAACGTCAACCATGGCTCGATAATATTACCCGACGCATCGAACTTGACAATATTTCCATCACCGTCTACCTCAAGCCCAAAATAGCTTATAGCTGTAAACAGATTGACATTTATTTCATCACTTTTGCTGACAACCCAATAAGGCAGGAAACCGAATACCTCTTTTTTTAACTGACCATTAACTGTTAGTTTCAAACCATCGGAGGGGATGCTAAATGTTTTATCCAAATCTAAACCCTGCCCTGTAATAAAGATATGCTGGACTGATTTATCAATAGGGTTTTTAGGTTTCGCGATCGGACGGGTGGATGAAGATGGACTAGCTTGTGCCTGTTTATCCTGCCTGCCTAAAAATTTTCTTAAATCAGACCCGAACAATAGAATAGCAATCAGAATCCCTATAAAAATTATTACCACCAGTAGGTTCAGCCCTATTGCTATTGATATGATCTTCTCCAAAAATTTAATCTTCTGATCCTGGTCAGGAGTTTTTGGTGCATTATTTGGGATATTCACCGGGATAGATTGAGGGTTGTATGGGACTGGTTGAGGTATCTGCTGCTGATCCATAGTTTTAAATAGGTATAAAAATGCTTTCTTGTTTGGAAAAACTGTACTCATTGCTGCAAAAGAGGGCATATCCATAAATCTTTTTCTCATTTATTGATAACTCTTCAGATACCTGGAAATTCAGGCTGTTTTTATAATTTTTATTGATCGAACCCGATGCTACACAAATTGAATATGGTGTGGTGGTGTTTAGGCTAGACCAGTTTATATTTATTTTATCCCCCAGCGCTACCTCGCGCGGAAAGGTTAAATATTTTTGCCCATTGATAATTACCTCAAAATTGACTATATAAGGAGCCAGTATCTGCTTTTGGGCTCCAACATTAATAGTCACCGCATCGCTCCCCAGCATCCCTTGGGAATTTGAACATATTATTGTGTAAACATACGGATTATTTTTATCAAGCGGCCGGAGCTCAAAACTACCCCCTTTGGGGTTTTTGGGTCCATCCCAAGTCTGGTCAGTTGACGAAATACCCCAGCTTTTTCCAACACAATCCGTTGTATTTTCAGGTGTATTCCAAATTAAGGATATACCCTGCTCCTTTTGGGCTACATTCAATATCCCATCATTCATCTTATTTTTATAAAAGATTTTTAACCCCACCCTCTGTGTAGCTTCAATTTCTTGAGCTTGAGAACGGGGTTTTGGGAAAAAGAGCTGGAATATTGCATCTTTAAATGACAGCGTCGAGGAAATGATCAGGAAGAGAACCAGCCCTGAGGATGCAACCAGTAGAAATATATTTGAGGGATATTTTGTATTATTCATCCTTTATCTATTATGAAAGCATACCGGAGCTAATGTCAACTTAAAGAATTGTTGTTTGAATGCTGCTTAAGATATAAGTAGAGCCCCAAGACTGATAAGTAATACCCAAACCAGACCACCCAGCTTACCCTGCCCACTTCAACACTGGCAAAAGGGACATTAGAAAAAAATTCAACTATATATACAAAATAGGTCAACAGTATTCCCGGCACTAATGCCAGAACCACACCCAAACTTAAGTTGATTAATGCAGAAAATAGGGATATTATCCCAAAGACCATTATAAAAGAGATAACCCATAAAACCAAGCTGTTTACCAAAATTCCAATCAAACTAGCCTGATGGAAATTCGCTGCTATAATAGGCCATGTCAAAGCTTGGGCAGACAAAGAAACGGCCAAATCCTGCCTTATTATGATTGGTAAAAACCCGAGTTTTTTTACTATTTCCGGCGCAACTATTAAAACCCCAACTGTTGCCAAAAACGACAGTTGGAATGAGATTGACAGCAACCAATTAGGATTATAGATCAGCATTACAAAAGCAGTCAGTATTAAAATCCAGGCAGAATCTTTCTCTCTCCCCAGAAGCTGAGCTACAGAGGCCAGACTAACCATTAAGGCTGCCCGTAATACCGGAACCTGAAGCCCGGTCAAAAGCGGATACAAGATAACTACACTGAAGGATAAAACAACTGTTTTCCGTCTACCAAGAAT